>NZ_LT627735.1:2977500-3253859 GCF_900101765.1 Nonlabens sp. Hel1_33_55 | reverse complement strand
CGTCATTGTCGGTGTCTACTCCTGGCCCTAGTGGTGACGTATCATAGGCATCATCCACTCCATTGCCATCAGCGTCCACGCCACTTGGAGCTACATAGTCATCCGTAGGCTGTGCTTCTACGTTGTCCGGAATTCCGTCGCCGTCACTGTCAATGTCAAGACTGTCTGGTATGCCGTCACCATCGGTGTCGCCCATTGGTTCATCAGCATCAAGGATACCATCGTTGTCATCATCAAGGTCCACGTTGTCAGCAACGCCATCGCCATCCGTATCAATTGGGTTCTCACGGTAGTCCACTTCACCTGTCGTTGGGTCATCGTCATTGTTCGTGTCAGATGCTCCATTGTCAAGGTCTCCGTTTACGTCCGCATAAGGATCAGCCGGGTTCGAGTCTCATACTGATCATCCAGTCCGTTGCCATCGCTATCCACGCCACTTGGTGTGTATCATAGGCTTCCACGTTGTCCGATATACCATCATCGTCAGAGTCAAGGTCTGATGCGTCCGGTGTTCCATCATTGTCCGTGTCTACTCCTGGTCCTAGTGGTGCCGCATCATAGGCATCATCCACTCCATTGCCATCGGCATCAACGCCGCTTGGAGCTACATAGTCATCCGTAGGCTGTGCCTCCACATTATCCGGGATTCCATCACCGTCACTGTCGATGTCCAGACTGTCCGGTATGCCGTCACCATCGTTGTCGCCCATTGGCTCGTCCGTATCTAGTATACCATCGTTGTCATCATCAAGGTCCACGTTGTCAGCTACGCCATCGCCATCCGTATCGGTTGGGTTCTCACGGTAGTCCACTTCACCTGTCGTTGGGTCATCGTCATTGTTCGTGTCAGATGCTCCATTGTCAAGGTCTCCGTTTACATCTGCATAAGGATCTGACGGGTTCGGAGTCTCGTACTGATCATCCAATCCATTGCCGTCGCTATCCACGCCACTTGGTGGTGTGTCATACGCTTCCTCGTTGTCCGATAGACCATCGTCGTCAGAATCTAGGTCTGATGCATCCGGTGTTCCGTCATTGTCCGTGTCTACTCCTGGCCCTAGTGGTGCCGCATCATAGGCATCATCCACTCCATTACCATCAGCATCAACGCCACTTGGAGCTACATAGTCATCCGTAGGCTGCTTCTACATTATCTGGGATACCATCACCATCACTGTCGATGTCCAGACTGTCCGGGATACCATCACCATCAGTGTCGCCCATTGGCTCATCGGTATCAAGGATACCATCGTTGTCATCATCAAGGTCCACGTTGTCAGCTACACCATCGCCATCCGTATCGGTTGGGTTCTCACGGTAGTCCACTTCACCTGTCGTTGGGTCATCGTCATTGTTCGTGTCCGATGCTCCATTGTCCAGGTCTCCGTTTACATCTGAATAAGGGTCTGCCGGGTTTGGAGTCTCGTACTGATCGTCCAGTCCGTTGCCATCGCTGTCCACGCCACTTGGTGGTGTGTCATAGGCTTCCTCGTTGTCCGATATACCATCATCGTCAGAATCTAGGTCTGATGCATCCGGTGTTCCGTCGTTGTCAGTGTCTATTGGTGTAATACCAGTTCTACCTCCAAGAGCTGGCTGATATACGTCATCCAGACCATTGTTGTCTGCATCAACACCACTTGGAGCTACATATTCATCCGTAGGCTGTGCTTCCACGTTGTCAGGGATACCATCGCCATCACTGTCGATATCAAGACTGTCCGGTATGCCATCACCATCGGTGTCCAAATTGCCTTCTATAGTATCTACAATACCATCATTATCATCGTCTAAATCTGTAACGTCTGGAATGCCATCTTGATCATTATCAGGAAGATCCAGATAATTAGGAATACCGTCGTTATCAGAATCGTCATCTGTATAATCGTTATTACCGTTTAGATCTTCATCTAGGGTAGGTATACCATCATTATCGTCGTCGACATCTCTAAAATCCAAGTTATTCAATGGGTTGCCGCTGACTGCATCGCCATCTGTATCATTAAGATCTGACGCTGGGTCATTTACAACCTGTAGTCCATTAGGATCACCGTATCCAGTTGTATCGCCATCAAATGCATCATCCAAACCATCTTGATCTGAGTCAACATTCGCGAAAGCGATATCACTTATACCGTCATTATTATAATCGTAACCCTCGATCGCGTCAAATACACCATCATTGTCTGAGTCGACATCTAGATAATCTGGATTGCCATCACCATCCTCATTGTTTGGTGTGATTCCTTCACCATTTCCAGGGGTCGATTCATAGCTATCATCAAGACCATTGCCGTCTGTATCATTTCCACTAGGAGTTAAGTAACCTGATGTAGATTGAGCCTCAACATTGTCTGGAATGCCATCTCCATCAGAGTCTTGATCGAGAGAGTCTATAATACCGTCGTTGTCAAAATCTGCTGTTCCTTCAACAGTATCAAGAATACCGTCATTGTCGTCGTCAATGTCGTTACCATCACCTATTCCATCTTGATCATTATCATCAAAATCTAGGTAGTCTGGAATCGTATCTCCATCTGCATCATTTGGATCAATGGTATTAGCATCTCCATCAACATCAGGATTCTCATTAAAAGTGAGTAAACCATCATTGTCATCATCAGTATCACGATAATCCAATTCATCTGTACCATCTGTATTATTGAGATCAGTCGCTGGATCATTCTCTACAACACCACCGTTACGTCAGAATATCCAGTAGTATTACCATCAAATGCGTCATCCAAACCATCTTGATCTATGTCCGCTTCCGCGAAAGCGATATCAGGAAACCATCGTTGTTAAAATCAAAGGCTTCTATGAATCATCAACATTATCGTTGTCTGAATCGATATCCAAATAATCTGGATTACCGTCACCATCAGTATTTTCTGGTGTTATTCCTTCCCCTGCTCCAGGAGAGCTTTCGTAAACATCATCCAGACCGTTGTCATCAGAATCAACTCCAATTGGGAATACATATCCTGCTGTCGTTTGGGCCTCCACATTATCAGGAATCCCATCACCATCAGAATCTTGATCTAATGAATCGATAATACCGTCACCATCAAAATCTCCATTACCTCAACAGTATCAATGATACCATCATTGTCATCATCAATATCAATGTTGTTAGGTATACCGTCACCATCATTATCTGCATTATCAGGATCCAAATAATCTGGGGTATCGTCACCATCAGAATCATTAGCATCGTCTGCTAATCCATCATTATTAGGATCATTAGATTCATCTTGGGATAAAATTCCATCATTATCATCATCAGTATCTCTATAAATCTAAATCATCAGCACCATCTGTATTTGTTAGATCGGCAAGAGGATCAGTATCTACTTGAGCACCATTAGGGTCAGCATAGCCGTTTAGTATCTCCATCATAAGAGTCATCAATACCATCTTGATCTACATCATTATTAGAAGGAAGAATATCTGGAAGTCCATTACTATCAAAATCAAATGCCTCTGTTCCATCTACAATACCATCATCATCACTATCAAGATCAAGGTAATCAGGAACAGCGTCAAGGTCTGTATCCTCTACAGTTACTCCTTCTCCAGATCCTGGGCTTACTTCATAAGCATCATCAAGACCATTATTATCACTATCAATTCCAGATGGTAATATGTAACCTACCGTAGGTTGTCCCTCTACATTATCTGGAACTCCATCTCCATCTGCATCCTGATCTAATGAGTCAATGATCCCATCAAGATCACTATCATTGGTTCCTTCAACAGTGTCTAGAATTCCATCATTATCGTCGTCAATGTCAATACTGTTAATGACACCATCTCCATCCGTATCCAGTATATCTGGATCTAGATAATCCGGATACCATTAGAATCAGTATCGATCGCATCATTTGGATTTCCATCACCATTAGGGTCTGCTCCTTCATTAATTGTAAGGAAACCATCATCATCATCGTCTTCGTCTAGGTAGTCTGGTACCATCTGCGTCCGTGTCCTGGTTGGTCGGATCGTTGTCCCCATCGTAATTCTCAGGCCGTGTCCACGCCGTCACCGTCATCGTCACTATCCAGGTAGTCTGGTGTACCGTCACCGTCCGTGTCGTCTTGGTCGGGTCACCGTCTGCGTCCACGTCCTCTGTAAGGGTAGGAACGCCATCGTTGTCATCGTCCGTATCTCTATAGTCCGGCTCATCGGTGGTATCCGTGTTGTTCAGGTCCGTGCAGGATCCGTGTCCACTACGTTACCGCTTGGGTCCGTGTAGGCCGTGTTCGGGTCCGTATCGAAGTTGTCATCGATTCCGTCACCATCCAGGTCGCTGTTCGCAGGTACCGTGTCCGCGATACCGTCATTGTTCACATCGAAGCCTTCCGTCGCATCTGCCACGCCGTCGTTGTCACTGTCTAGGTCAGGTAGTCTGGCTGGTCCGCGCCGTCCGTGTTCTCCGGGCTGATGCCTCACCGGATCCCGGTGTGTTCTCATAGTTGTCGTCCAGTCCGTTGCCGTCTGCGTCAACACCACTCGGTGGCGTGTAGCCCGCAGTGGTCTGTCCCTCTACGTTGTCTGGGATACCATCACCATCGCGTCCTGGTCCAAAAAGTTCGGGATGCCATCGCCGTCAGTGTCCGTCGGGTCCGTGAACGGGTTGTCGTCTCCATCAAGGTTCGCGTCCTCCACGCTGTCCAGTATACCGTCGTTGTCATCGTCAAGGTCTGCCGAGTCCGGTACGCCATCACCATCCACATCGTCCACGTCCAGGTAGTCCGGTGTGCCGTCAAGGTCGCTGTCCAATGCATCTGCAGGATCGTTGTCTCCATTAGGGTCCGCGTTCTCATCCATCGTATCCAGTCCATCACCATCATCGTCCGTGTCCAGGTAGTCCGGTCCTTCTGTTCCATCCGTGTCTTGGGTAGCCCCGTGTTAGGGTGCCGTCTCCGTCTGGGTTCGGGTTCTCGAAGACCGTATTGATCCCATCGCCGTCATCATCACTGTCCAGGTAGTCCGGAACGGTATCGGTATCGGTGTCTTGGGTAGCGCCTGTATTGGGGTTACCATCGCCATCCGGGTTCGGGTTCTCATACTGGGTATCCACGCCATCACCGTCATCATCGCTGTCCAGGTAGTCTGGTGTACCATCTGCGTCCGTGTCCTGGTTGGTCGGATCGTTGTCCCCATCGTAGTCCTCCAGAGCCGTATCCACGCCGTCACCGTCATCGTCCGTGTCCAGGTAGTCTGGTGTACCGTCGCCGTCCGTGTCATCATTGGTAGGGTCACCGTCTGCGTCCACATCCTCTGTAAGGGTAGGCACGCCATCGTTGTCATCGTCCGTATCTCTATAGTCCGGCTCATCGGTGGCATCCGTGTTGTTCAGGTCCGTGGCGGGATCCGTGTCCACTACGTTACCGCTAGGGTCTGTGTAGCGCCATTCGGGTCCGTATCGAAGTTGTCATCGATTCCATCACCATCCAGGTCGCTGTTCGCAGGTACCGTGTCCGCGATACCGTCACTGTTGGTATCGAAGCCTTCCGTCGCATCTGCCACGCCGTCGTTGTCGCTGTCCAGATCCAGGTAGTCTGGCTGGTCCGCGCCGTCCGTGTTCTCCGGCTGATGCCCTCACCGGATCCCGGTGTGTTCTCATAGTTGTCGTCCAGTCCGTTGCCGTCTGCGTCAACACCACTCGGTGGCGTGTAGCCCGCAGTGGTCTGTCCCTCTACGTTGTCTGGGATACCATCACCATCAGCGTCCTGGTCCAAAAAGTTCGGGATGCCATCGCCGTCAGTGTCCGTCGGGTCCGTGAACGGGTTGTCGTCTCCGTCAAGGTTCGCGTCCTCTACGCTGTCCAGTATACCTCGTTGTCATCGTCAAGGTCTGCCGAGTCCGGTACGCCATCACCATCCACATCGTCCACGTCCAGGTAGTCCGGTGTGCCGTCAAGGTCGCTGTCCAATGCATCTGCAGGATCGTTGTCTCCATTAGGGTCCGCGTTCTCATCCATCGTATCCAGTCCATCACCATCATCGTCCGTGTCCAGGTAGTCGGGTCCTTCTGTTCCATCCGTGTCTTGGGTAGCGCCCGTGTTAGGGTCGCCGTCTCCATCTGGGTTCGGGTTCTCGAAGACCGTATTGATCCCATCACCGTCATCATCACTGTCCAGGTAGTCCGGAACGGTATCGGTATCGGTGTCTTGGGTAGCGCCCGTGTTAGGGTTGCCGTCACCATCCGGGTTCGGGTTCTCGTACTGGGTATCCACGCCATCACCGTCATCATCAGTGTCTAGGTAGTCTGGTGTACCGTCGCCGTCCGTGTCCTGGTTGGTGGATCGTTGTCCCCATCGTAATTCTCTAGGGCCGTGTCCACGCCGTCACCGTCATCGTCACTATCCAGGTAGTCTGGTGTACCGTCACCGTCCGTGTCGTCGTTGGTCGGATCACCGTCTGCGTCCACATCCTCTGTAAGGGTAGGAACGCCATCGTTGTCATCGTCCGTATCTCTATAGTCCGGCTCATCGGTGGTATCCGTGTTGTTCAGGTCCGTGGCGGGATCCGTGTCCACTACGTTACCGCTAGGGTCTGTGTAAGCGCCATTCGGGTCCGTATCGAAGTTGTCATCGATTCCATCACCATCCAGGTCGCTGTTCGCAGGTACCGTGTCCGCGATACCGTCACTGTTGGTATCGAAGCCTTCCGTCGCATCTGCCACGCCGTCGTTGTCGCTGTCCAGATCCAGGTAGTCTGGCTGGTCCGCGCCGTCCGTGTTCTCCGGGCTGATGCCCTCACCGGATCCCGGTGTGTTCTCATAGTTGTCGTCCAGTCCGTTGCCGTCTGCGTCAACACCACTCGGTGGCGTGTAGCCCGCAGTGGTCTGTCCCTCTACGTTGTCTGGGATACCATCACCATCAGCGTCCTGGTCCAAAAAGTTCGGGATGCCATCGCCGTCAGTGTCCGTCGGGTCCGTGAACGGGTTGTCGTCTCCGTCAAGGTTCGCGTCCTCTACGCTGTCCAAGATACCGTCGTTGTCATCGTCCAGGTCTGCACTGTCTGGTACGCCATCACCATCCACATCGTCCACGTCCAGGTAGTCCGGTGTGCCGTCAAGGTCGCTGTCCAATGCATCTGCAGGATCGTTGTCTCCATTAGGGTCCGCGTTCTCATCCATCGTATCCAGTCCATCACCATCATCGTCCGTGTCCAGGTAGTCGGGTCCTTCTGTTCCATCCGTGTCTTGGGTAGCGCCCGTGTTAGGGTCGCCGTCTCCATCTGGGTTCGGGTTCTCGAAGACCGTATTGATCCCATCACCGTCATCATCACTGTCCAGGTAGTCCGGAACGGTATCGGTATCGGTGTCTTGGGTAGCGCCCGTGTTAGGGTTGCCGTCACCATCCGGGTTCGGGTTCTCGTACTGGGTATCCACGCCATCACCGTCATCATCAGTGTCTAGGTAGTCTGGTGTACCGTCGCCGTCCGTGTCCTGGTTGGTGGGATCGTTGTCCCCATCGTAATTCTCTAGGGCCGTGTCCACGCCGTCACCGTCATCGTCACTATCCAGGTAGTCTGGTGTACCGTCACCGTCCGTGTCGTCGTTGGTCGGATCACCGTCTGCGTCCACATCCTCTGTAAGGGTAGGAACGCCATCGTTGTCATCGTCCGTATCTCTATAGTCCGGCTCATCGGTGGTATCCGTGTTGTTCAGGTCCGTGGCGGATCCGTGTCCACTACGTTACCGCTAGGGTCTGTGTAAGCGCCATTCGGGTCCGTATCGAAGTTGTCATCGATTCCATCACCATCCAGGTCGCTGTTCGCAGGTACCGTGTCCGCGATACCGTCACTGTTGGTATCGAAGCCTTCCGTCGCATCTGCCACGCCGTCGTTGTCGCTGTCCAGATCCAGGTAGTCTGGCTGGTCCGCGCCGTCCGTGTTCTCCGGGCTGATGCCCTCACCGGATCCCGGTGTGTTCTCATAGTTGTCGTCCAGTCCGTTGCCGTCTGCGTCAACACCACTCGGTGGCGTGTAGCCCGCAGTGGTCTGTCCCTCTACGTTGTCTGGGATACCATCACCATCAGCGTCCTGGTCCAAAAAGTTCGGGATGCCATCGCCGTCAGTGTCCGTCGGGTCCGTGAACGGGTTGTCGTCTCCGTCAAGGTTCGCGTCCTCTACGCTGTCCAGTATACCATCGTTGTCATCGTCCAGGTCTGCACTGTCTGGTACGCCATCACCATCCACATCGTCCACGTCCAGGTAGTCCGGTGTGCCGTCAAGGTCGCTGTCCAATGCATCTGCAGGATCGTTGTCTCCATTAGGGTCTGGGTTCTCATCCATCGTATCCAGTCCATCACCATCATCGTCCGTGTCCAGGTAGTCCGGTCCTTCTGTTCCATCCGTGTCTTGGGTAGCTCCCGTGTTAGGGTTGCCGTCTCCGTCTGGGTTCGGGTTCTCGAAGACCGTATTGATCCCATCGCCGTCATCATCACTGTCCAGGTAGTCCGGAACGGTATCGGTATCGGTGTCTTGGGTAGCGCCTGTATTGGGGTTACCATCGCCATCCGGGTTCGGGTTCTCATACTGGGTATCCACGCCATCACCGTCATCATCGCTGTCCAGGTAGTCTGGTGTACCATCTGCGTCCGTGTCCTGGTTGGTCGGATCGTTGTCCCCATCGTAGTCCTCCAGAGCCGTATCCACGCCGTCACCGTCATCGTCCGTGTCCAGGTAGTCTGGTGTACCGTCGCCGTCCGTGTCATCATTGGTAGGGTCACCGTCTGCGTCCACATCCTCTGTAAGGGTAGGCACGCCATCGTTGTCATCGTCCGTATCTCTATAGTCCGGCTCATCGGTGGCATCCGTGTTGTTCAGGTCCGTGGCGGGATCCGTGTCCACTACGTTACCGCTAGGGTCTGTGTAAGCGCCATTCGGGTCCGTATCGAAGTTGTCATCGATTCCATCACCATCCAGGTCGCTGTTCGCAGGTACCGTGTCCGCGATACCGTCACTGTTGGTATCGAAGCCTTCCGTCGCATCTGCCACGCCGTCGTTGTCGCTGTCCAGATCCAGGTAGTCTGGCTGGTCCGCGCCGTCCGTGTTCTCCGGGCTGATGCCCTCACCGGATCCCGGTGTGTTCTCATAGTTGTCGTCCAGTCCGTTGCCGTCTGCGTCAACACCACTCGGTGGCGTGTAGCCCGCAGTGGTCTGTCCCTCTACGTTGTCTGGGATACCATCACCATCAGCGTCCTGGTCCAAAAAGTTCGGGATACCGTCACCGTCACTGTCCGTAGGGTCCGTGAACGGGTTGTCGTCACCGTCAAGGTTCGCATCCTCTACGCTGTCCAAGATACCGTCGTTGTCATCATCTAGGTCCGCACTGTCCGGTACGCCATCGCCATCCACATCGTCTACGTCTAGGTAGTCCGGTGTGCCGTCGCCGTCAAGATCTGCCGGGTTGTTGTTGTCCACTACTTCAACGTCTGTACCTACGCCATCGTTGTCGTCATCCGTATCTCTATAGTCCGGCTCATCGGTACCATCGGTATTGTTGAGCTCGTTGGCCGGATCTGTTGTTGTTGGGGTACCGTTGGGATCGCCGTAGCCGGTCGTATCGCCATCGAAGTTGTCGTCCAGTCCGTCCTGGTCGCTATCCACATTCGCGAAAGCGGTATCTGCAACGCCGTCATTGTTGAAGTCTGACGCTTCCGTGACATCTGGGATGCCGTCATTGTCGGAGTCGGTATCCAGATAGTCGGGATCATCCGTACCATCGGTATTCTCTGGGATGATACCGCCTACCGGATAGGCATCGTCGAGACCATCATTGTTGTTGTCTATCCCACTTGGAGTAATGTATCCAACGGTAGGCTGTCCCTCGACATTGTCAGGAATGCCGTCATTGTCGCTGTCCTGGTCAAACTGATTGATAATCCCGTCACCATCGGTATCGAAGCTGTCCACGACACCGTCGCCATTGGCATCGTTGACTCCATTAACGTCTCTGGAATTAGGGATGCCATCACCGTCTGCGTCTCCAAAAGGATCCACACCGCCGTTCTCCACCGTATCCAATATACCGTCGTTATCATCGTCAACATCCACACTGTCCGTGATGCCGTCTAGGTCTTGGTCTCTTGCTTCACGATAATCAACTTCAGGTGTTGCCGGGTTATCTTGATTACTCAAATCTGCGCTACCAGCACTATATCTATCATTAGAGGCATATGCGATACCCGTATTATCGATCGAATCATATTCGTCCAACAAGCCATCACCATCTGAATCATTATTGTTAGTAGCTAAAGGGTTTCCTGATTCCAAATCGTCGTTGAAACCATCATCGTCAGTATCGAGATCCAGATAGTCTGATATGCCGTCACCATCAGTATCAATTGGCATAGTACCATCGTTATTAACTCCTTCATAAGCGTCTAATAACCCATCTGAGTCAGAGTCTGCAATTCCTGGTGCAACGTAACCAATAGTAGGCTGAGATTCAAGATTGTCTGGAATACCGTCATTATCTGAATCGATATCCAATTCATCAGGTATGTTATCTCCATCAGTATCAATTCCATCGTTTACTGTGTAAACTGCAAAAGTTCCTGGGCCGGATGGTTCACTTACACCATCTGGACCCGTTTGAGTTGGATTGTTAGAAGTTGTATTACCCTCAAATAATCCATTAATTGAACAAACATCAAATAAAACTGAGCCCAAATTAGTATTTGCAGTTGCACTCAAAAGCTGTGCAGAGAATCTAATGGAAAACTCAGAAGCATCGTAATAATTAAAGTATGTCGCCAGTCTAGGAGAAAGGTCGACACCAACATAAGTGTCGTCTGGACCTGTAAATGTTACCTCTCCAGAAGAAGCGTCTGAATTAACTGTAAGTAGCGTCTCGTTATCGACTGCGTACAGTCCTGGCTGACTTAAAATGACTGACTCGCGCGCATTTGCCCCATCGATGTCGTAAATCGTACCACCAAATCTACCAACATTAAATTGGGTATTAGTTCCATCTAATACGAACCTTACCTCGAAGGCCATTTGAGATGAACTGCCTGTAGGACCAGGAACATTAAATTCAGGCTGCCAAGCGTTTATATCTCCAGTGCCATCATTATCAATAGTAATAAGGGTTGCTCCACCGACGATGTCAGTAATTTCAATAATGGCATCTACCACTCCTATTTCAGGATAAGTGGCAACATTATCAAATCTATAAAGTGCTCCTACGGTACCATTAGCAGCACCACCCGCATACACTGGTGAAGTAAATGAAGAAGAAGGTCTTCCACAATCATCTGCAGCATTATTAGTAGGAACAAATCCTAAAGATTCAACAGAATCCAAGATGCCGTCATTATCGTCATCAATATCAACGTTATCGTTAATTCCATCTAAGTCTGTATCAACAGGATTATTAGGGTCCGTACTATCACGAAAATCTACTTCGGCTGTTAGAGGATTTTGAACGTTAGGAAAATCCTGAACTCCGCTCAAAGCTGGACCGTTCATATTCATATTAGATGCTGCTTGAGGACCGCTTAATCCATTCACATCATCACTATCATACGCATCATCTAAACCATCGTTGTCAGCATCAAAATTTGCTGGAGGTAAATTGTAAACTTCATCATTGTCAGTTAGACCATCATTGTCAGAGTCTATATCAAGGTAGTCTGGTAGATCTGTGCTATCTGCATTATTAGGACTGTTTGTTGGTATCCCGCTGCCAGAAAAAGTCTCATAATTATCTGCTAAACCATTACCATCAGTATCTGAAGTAGGTAATAAGTAGTCAGCAGTGGTTTGCCATTCTATATTGTCGATAATCCCATCATCATCAGAATCTAGATCCAAATAATTAGGGAAAGGATCAGTATCCGAATTTTGAGGAACTAAAATCGGAGTTCCTCCATTGTCAGAATCATATGCATCATCAAGACCGTCACCATCGGTATCGTTTCTTGTTCTTGGATTTGGGTTGTTGAAATCTTGAATTTCGATATTGTCCAATATTCCATCATTGTCAGAATCAATATCTAAATAATCAGCAGCTGTATCACCATCTGAATCAGTAGGTACTGATCCCTCTGTATTATCAGATTGACCATTGCCATCAACGTCTGCGAATCCAGTATCCTGATCATCGATCACACCATCAGCATTGGTATCTAAAGCATTATTTCCTGATTCAAAAACATCTGTCAAACCATCTCCATCTGCATCAATATCGAATTGATTGATCACTCCATCTTTATCAGCATCAAATCGATCAACAATACCGTCGTTATTGGAGTCATTTGCTGCATTGACATCTTGAAAATCAGGGATTCCATTGTTATCGCTGTCCGCGAAAGGGTCGTCTCCATTTGTTTCGATTACATCAGAAACACCATCATTATCATCATCTTCATCTACCGTATCTGGGACACCATCACCATCATTATCATCATTATCCAAATAGTTAGGTATGCCATCAAGATCAGAATCTTCTGGGTTGTTGTTGTCTATTACTTCGTCATCAGTAAGTACGGTGTCGTTATCATCGTCTGTATCTCTATAGTCCGGCTCATCGGTGGTATCTGTGTTGTTGAGCTCGTTTGCTGGATCTGTTGTTGTGGGTGTGCCGTTGGGGTCGCCATAACCAGTTGTATCCCCATCAAAGTTGTCGTCCAGTCCATCCTGGTCGCTATCGACATTCGCGAAAGCGACATCTGGCAGACCATCATTGTTGAAGTCAGAAGCTTCAATTATATCTGAAATACCATCGTTATCACTATCACCGTCCAAGTAGTCAGGCACGTCTACTCCATCAGTATTTATGGGAGTAATCCCATTAGGTGCATAAGCATCATCCAAACCATCGTTGTTGTCGTCTAGTCCGCTAGGAGTGGTGTAGCCTACACTAGGTTGGCTTTCGACATTATCAGGTATGCTATCGTTATCTGAGTCTTGGTCCTGGAAATCTGGAATACCATCATTATCTGTATCTGTAGGATCTGTAAATGGATTGTTGTCTCCATCATTATTGGCATCCTCAACCGTATCTATGATTCCGTCGTTGTCGTCATCAAGGTCCACGGAGTCTGGAATCCCATCACCATCCAGATCATCAACATCCAAATAGTCGGGTATCCCATCAAGATCCAAATCTTCTGGATTATTATTATCTATTACTTCATCATCAGTAAGTACGCCATCGTTGTCATCGTCCGTATCTCTATAGTCCGGCTCATCGGTGGTATCTGTGTTGTTCAGTTCGTTGGACGGATCACCTGTAGTTGGAGTACCATTGGGGTCTCCATAGCCAGTAGTATCACCATCAAAATTGTCGTCTAAACCATCGTTGTCTATATCAACATTCGCGAAAGCGACATCTGGTAGACCATCATTGTTGAAGTCAGAAGCTTCAATTATATCTGAAATACCATCGTTATCACTATCACCGTCCAAGTAGTCAGGCACGTCTACTCCATCAGTATTTACGGGAGTAATCCCATTAGGTGCATAAGCATCATCCAAACCATCGTTGTTGTCGTCTAGTCCGCTAGGAGTGGTGTAGCCTACACTAGGTTGGCTTTCGACATTATCAGGTATGCTATCGTTATCTGAGTCTTGGTCTTGGAAATCTGGAATGCCATCATTATCTGTATCTGTAGGATCTGTAAACGGGTTGTTGTCTCCATCATTATTGGCATCCTCAACGGTATCTATGATTCCGTCGTTGTCGTCATCAAGGTCAACGGAGTCTGGAATTCCATCACCATCCAGATCATCAACATCCAAATAGTCGGGTATCCCATCAAGATCCAAATCTTCTGGGTTATTATTATCTATTACTTCATCATCAGTAAGTACGCCATCGTTGTCATCGTCCGTATCCCTATAGTCCGGCTCGTCGGTGGTATCCGTGTTGTTCAGGTCCGTGGCGGGATCCGTGTCCACTACGTTACCGCTTGGGTCCGTGTAGGCCGTGTTCGGGTCCGTATCGAAGTTGTCATCGATTCCATCACCATCCAGGTCGCTGTTCGCAGGTACCGTGTCCGCGATACCGTCACTGTTGGTATCGAAGCCTTCCGTCGCATCTGCCACGCCGTCGTTGTCGCTGTCTAGGTCCAGGTAGTCTGGCTGGTCCGCGCCGTCCGTGTTCTCCGGGCTGATGCCCTCACCGGATCCCGGTGTGTTCTCATAGTTGTCGTCCAGTCCGTTGCCGTCTGCGTCAACACCACTCGGTGGTGTGTAGCCCGCGGTGGTCTGTCCCTCTACGTTGTCTGGGATACCATCACCATCGGCGTCCTGGTCCAAAAAGTTCGGGATGCCATCGCCGTCAGTGTCCGTCGGGTCTGTAAACGGGTTGTCGTCTCCGTCAAGGTTCGCGTCCTCTACGCTGTCCAAGATACCGTCGTTGTCGTCATCTAGGTCCGCACTGTCTGGTACGCCATCGCCATCCACATCGTCTACGTCCAGGTAGTCCGGTACGCCGTCCAAGTCGCTGTCCAATGCATCTGCAGGATCGTTGTCTCCATTAGGGTCTGGGTTCTCATCCATCGTATCCAGTCCGTCGCCATCATCGTCCGTGTCCAGGTAGTCGGGTCCTTCCGTCCCATCCGTGTCCTGGGTAGCTCCCGTGTTAGGGTTGCCGTCTCCGTCTGGGTTCGGGTTCTCGAAGACCGTATTGATCCCATCGCCGTCATCATCACTGTCCAGGTAGTCCGGAACGGTATCGGTATCGGTGTCTTGGGTAGCGCCTGTATTGGGGTTACCATCGCCATCCGGGTTCGGGTTCTCATACTGGGTATCCACGCCATCACCGTCATCATCGCTGTCCAGGTAGTCTGGTGTACCATCTGCGTCCGTGTCCTGGTTGGTCGGATCGTTGTCCCCATCGTAGTCCTCCAGAGCCGTATCCACGCCGTCACCGTCATCGTCCGTGTCCAGGTAGTCTGGTGTACCGTCGCCGTCCGTGTCATCATTGGTAGGGTCACCGTCTGCGTCCACATCCTCTGTAAGGGTAGGCACGCCATCGTTGTCATCGTCCGTATCTCTATAGTCCGGCTCATCGGTGGTATCCGTGTTGTTCAGGTCCGTGGCGGGATCCGTGTCCACTACGTTACCGCTTGGGTCCGTGTAGGCCGTGTTCGGGTCCGTATCGAAGTTGTCATCGATTCCGTCACCATCCAGGTCGCTGTTCGCAGGTACCGTGTCCGCGATACCGTCACTGTTGGTATCGAAGCCTTCCGTCGCATCTGCCACGCCGTCGTTGTCGCTGTCCAGATCCAGGTAGTCTGGCTGGTCCGCGCCGTCCGTGTTCTCCGGGCTGATGCCCTCACCGGATCCCGGTGTGTTCTCATAGTTGTCGTCCAGTCCGTTGCCGTCTGCGTCAACACCACTCGGTGGCGTGTAGCCCGCAGTGGTCTGTCCCTCTACGTTGTCTGGGATACCATCACCATCAGCGTCCTGGTCCAAAAAGTTCGGGATGCCATCGCCGTCAGTGTCCGTCGGGTCCGTGAACGGGTTGTCGTCTCCATCAAGGTTCGCGTCCTCCACGCTGTCCAGTATACCGTCGTTGTCATCGTCAAGGTCTGCCGAGTCCGGTACGCCATCACCATCCACATCGTCCACGTCCAGGTAGTCCGGTGTGCCGTCAAGGTCGCTGTCCAATGCATCTGCAGGATCGTTGTCTCCATTAGGGTCCGCGTTCTCATCCATCGTATCCAGTCCATCACCATCATCGTCCGTGTCCAGGTAGTCCGGTCCTTCTGTTCCATCCGTGTCTTGGGTAGCGCCCGTGTTAGGGTCGCCGTCTCCATCTGGGTTCGGGTTCTCGAAGACCGTATTGATCCCATCACCGTCATCATCACTGTCCAGGTAGTCCGGAACGGTATCGGTATCGGTGTCTTGGGTAGCGCCCGTGTTAGGGTTGCCGTCACCATCCGGGTTCGGGTTCTCATACTGGGTATCCACGCCATCACCGTCATCATCGGTGTCCAGGTAGTCTGGTGTACCATCTGCGTCCGTGTCCTGGTTGGTGGGATCGTTGTCCCCATCGTAATTCTCTAGGGCCGTGTCCACGCCGTCACCGTCATCGTCACTATCCAGGTAGTCTGGTGTACCGTCACCGTCCGTGTCGTCGTTGGTCGGATCACCGTCTGCGTCCACATCCTCTGTAAGGGTAGGAACGCCATCGTTGTCATCGTCCGTATCTCTATAGTCCGGCTCATCGGTGGTATCCGTGTTGTTCAGGTCCGTGGCGGGATCCGTGTCCACTACGTTACCGCTAGGGTCTGTGTAAGCGCCATTCGGGTCCGTATCGAAGTTGTCATCGATTCCATCACCATCCAGGTCGCTGTTCGCAGGTACCGTGTCCGCGATACCGTCACTGTTGGTATCGAAGCCTTCCGTCGCATCTGCCACGCCGTCGTTGTCGCTGTCCAGATCCAGGTAGTCTGGCTGGTCCGCGCCGTCCGTGTTCTCCGGGCTGATGCCCTCACCGGATCCCGGTGTGTTCTCATAGTTGTCGTCCAGTCCGTTGCCGTCTGCGTCAACACCACTCGGTGGCGTGTAGCCCGCAGTGGTCTGTCCCTCTACGTTGTCTGGGATACCATCACCATCAGCGTCCTGGTCCAAAAAGTTCGGGATGCCATCGCCGTCAGTGTCCGTCGGGTCCGTGAACGGGTTGTCGTCTCCGTCAAGGTTCGCGTCCTCTACGCTGTCCAAGATACCGTCGTTGTCATCGTCCAGGTCTGCACTGTCTGGTACGCCATCACCATCCACATCGTCCACGTCCAGGTAGTCCGGTGTGCCGTCAAGGTCGCTGTCCAATGCATCTGCAGGATCGTTGTCTCCATTAGGGTCCGCGTTCTCATCCATCGTATCCAGTCCATCACCATCATCGTCCGTGTCCAGGTAGTCGAGTCCTTCTGTTCCATCCGTGTCTTGGGTAGCGCCCGTGTTAGGGTCGCCGTCTCCATCTGGGTTCGGGTTCTCGAAGACCGTATTGATCCCATCACCGTCATCATCACTGTCCAGGTAGTCCGGAACGGTATCGGTATCGGTGTCTTGGGTAGCGCCCGTGTTAGGGTTGCCGTCACCATCCGGGTTCGGGTTCTCGTACTGGGTATCCACGCCATCACCGTCATCATCAGTGTCTAGGTAGTCTGGTGTACCGTCGCCGTCCGTGTCCTGGTTGGTGGGATCGTTGTCCCCATCGTAATTCTCTAGGGCCGTGTCCACGCCGTCACCGTCATCGTCACTATCCAGGTAGTCTGGTGTACCGTCACCGTCCGTGTCGTCGTTGGTCGGATCACCGTCTGCGTCCACATCCTCTGTAAGGGTAGGAACGCCATCGTTGTCATCGTCCGTATCTCTATAGTCCGGCTCATCGGTGGTATCCGTGTTGTTCAGGTCCGTGGCGGGATCCGTGTCCACTACGTTACCGCTAGGGTCTGTGTAAGCGCCATTCGGGTCCGTATCGAAGTTGTCATCGATTCCATCACCATCCAGGTCGCTGTTCGCAGGTACCGTGTCCGCGATACCGTCACTGTTGGTATCGAAGCCTTCCGTCGCATCTGCCACGCCGTCGTTGTCGCTGTCCAGATCCAGGTAGTCTGGCTGGTCCGCGCCGTCCGTGTTCTCCGGGCTGATGCCCTCACCGGATCCCGGTGTGTTCTCATAGTTGTCGTCCAGTCCGTTGCCGTCTGCGTCAACACCACTCGGTGGCGTGTAGCCCGCAGTGGTCTGTCCCTCTACGTTGTCTGGGATACCATCACCATCAGCGTCCTGGTCCAAAAAGTTCGGGATGCCATCGCCGTCAGTGTCCGTCGGGTCCGTGAACGGGTTGTCGTCTCCGTCAAGGTTCGCGTCCTCTACGCTGTCCAGTATACCATCGTTGTCATCGTCCAGGTCTGCACTGTCTGGTACGCCATCACCATCCACATCGTCCACGTCCAGGTAGTCCGGTGTGCCGTCAAGGTCGCTGTCCAATGCATCTGCAGGATCGTTGTCTCCATTAGGGTCTGGGTTCTCATCCATCGTATCCAGTCCATCACCATCATCGTCCGTGTCCAGGTAGTCCGGTCCTTCTGTTCCATCCGTGTCTTGGGTAGCGCCCGTGTTAGGGTCGCCGTCTCCATCTGGGTTCGGGTTCTCGAAGACCGTATTGATCCCATCACCGTCATCATCACTGTCCAGGTAGTCCGGAACGGTATCGGTATCGGTGTCTTGGGTAGCGCCCGTGTTAGGGTTGCCGTCACCATCCGGGTTCGGGTTCTCATACTGGGTATCCACGCCATCACCGTCATCATCGGTGTCCAGGTAGTCTGGTGTACCATCTGCGTCCGTGTCCTGGTTGGTCGGATCGTTGTCCCCATCGTAATTCTCTAGGGCCGTGTCCACGCCGTCACCGTCATCGTCACTATCCAGGTAGTCTGGTGTACCGTCACCGTCCGTGTCGTCGTTGGTCGGATCACCGTCTGCGTCCACATCCTCTGTAAGGGTAGGAACGCCATCGTTGTCATCGTCCGTATCTCTATAGTCCGGCTCATCGGTGGTATCCGTGTTGTTCAGGTCCGTGGCGGGATCCGTGTCCACTACGTTACCGCTAGGGTCTGTGTAAGCGCCATTCGGGTCCGTATCGAAGTTGTCATCGATTCCATCACCATCCAGGTCGCTGTTCGCAGGTACCGTGTCCGCGATACCGTCACTGTTGGTATCGAAGCCTTCCGTCGCATCTGCCACGCCGTCGTTGTCGCTGTCCAGATCCAGGTAGTCTGGCTGGTCCGCGCCGTCCGTGTTCTCCGGGCTGATGCCCTCACCGGATCCCGGTGTGTTCTCATAGTTGTCGTCCAGTCCGTTGCCGTCTGCGTCAACACCACTCGGTGGCGTGTAGCCCGCAGTGGTCTGTCCCTCTACGTTGTCTGGGATACCATCACCATCAGCGTCCTGGTCCAAAAAGTTCGGGATGCCATCGCCGTCAGTGTCCGTCGGGTCCGTGAACGGGTTGTCGTCTCCGTCAAGGTTCGCATCCTCTACGCTGTCCAAGATACCGTCGTTGTCATCATCTAGGTCCGCACTGTCCGGTACGCCATCGCCATCCACATCGTCTACGTCTAGGTAGTCCGGTGTGCCGTCGCCGTCAAGATCTGCCGGGTTGTTGTTGTCCACTACTTCAACGTCTGTACCTACGCCATCGTTGTCGTCATCCGTATCTCTATAGTCCGGCTCATCGGTACCATCGGTATTGTTGAGCTCGTTGGCCGGATCTGTTGTTGTTGGGGTACCGTTGGGATCGCCGTAGCCGGTCGTATCGCCATCGAAGTTGTCGTCCAGTCCGTCCTGGTCGCTATCCACATTCGCGAAAGCGGTATCTGCAACGCCGTCATTGTTGAAGTCTGACGCTTCCGTGACATCTGGGATGCCGTCATTGTCGGAGTCGGTATCCAGATAGTCGGGATCATCCGTACCATCGGTATTCTCTGGGATGATACCGCCTACCGGATAGGCATCGTCGAGACCATCATTGTTGTTGTCTATCCCACTTGGAGTAATGTATCCAACGGTAGGCTGTCCCTCGACATTGTCAGGAATGCCGTCATTGTCGCTGTCCTGGTCAAACTGATTGATAATCCCGTCACCATCGGTATCGAAGCTGTCCACGACACCGTCGCCATTGGCATCGTTGACTCCATTAACGTCTCTGGAATTAGGGATGCCATCACCGTCTGCGTCTCCAAAAGGATCCACACCGCCGTTCTCCACCGTATCCAATATACCGTCGTTATCATCGTCAACATCCACACTGTCCGTGATGCCGTCTAGGTCTTGGTCATTACACGCCGTACTTACGGAGTCTTCCAAGAAATCGTAGGTTCCGTTTGCATTCGTATCAGCTGGTTCTGTGTACCCTTGACCGTTTTGGCCTGAGGTTACCAAGCCATTTGCGTCCACGGTTGCTGGTGATGTGTTACCGAGTTGTCCATCTTCATCCGCTTTCGCGAAAGCGTCAATAAATCCAGCCTCTATGCTATCATTACAACCGTCGCCATCTGAATCGATGTCCTTGTAATCAGGAATGCCATCGCCGTCAGTATCAGGTGCATTTGCATCTGTAAATTGATGGGATGGGTCATTATAATTTGCTAGTTCACACTCATCAAACAATAACGAGTAGTAACGAGTGATGGTTGTATTTGTGTTCTTTTTTATACCAACGGTAAAGTTGAGCTGATTTACATCTTGCTTTTGAAAAAATACACGGTGTGCATTGTCTGTGGAGATCGCATTTGTACCGTTCACCACTACAGAGCCAGTTCCATCTGCAATAAATTGTGTGACTCCAGAGCCTAGGTCTGACGTGAGAATATTTGAAGGATTTCCAATGGTGTACCCGACGATATTATTGACTCGATAATATTCACGGTCAAAATTTTCTCCATCCACATCCTGGAAAAATCCACCAACACTAGGAACTGTAGCGCTAGTCAAACTACCGGCATTCACAAACCTTACATTAAATGTCATCTGGCGATCACCTGAGGCCGTTGAGTTATACCGTATAACTGGCTGGAACGCTTGTGCAGAACCTTCTGCCTGTCCATTAATATCAACTAGTGTGGTTCCTGCTGATCTTTGGGTAATTGTGACTATCGCATCCAAGCCCGTTGCCACTCCTGTAAATCTATACTGTGCACCCACTGAACCGGCCGTTCCTGCGATCAAAGTACTATTCGTAAATGAATAACTTGAACCTGTACATACCGCTCGGTCATTGTCTGCGATGAATTGATACCCTTCCAAAACATCACTTATTCCATCATTATCATCATCTCGATCTTCAATGTTGTCAACGCCATCGTTGTCAAAATCTGCAGGATTAAAAGCATCTCTATAATCAACATTTCCTCCTTGGTTCAGGTCGTTATCTGAGTCAGGAAGAACGGTCGGGTCATTTATGGTACCGTTGGGATCTGCATATGAAGTGTCATCTGTATCATATGCATTATCGAAACCGTCGTTATCGTCATCTAAATTAGTTGGCTGTAAATCTGACACTCCATCAGCATTTGTATCAAATGCTTCTATATTATCTGACTCACCATCGTTATCAGAATCAAGGTCACGGTAATCTGGATTATCTGTTTGATCTGTGTTTACAGGTAAAATTCCTAATTCCTGTCCCGCATTGTCATAGGATACTGGTAAACCATTTGCTGTGACATCTGGAATCCCATCATTGTTTGAATCTTGAGGAGCTATATAACCTAAAGTGGTCTGCGCCTCTACATTATCTGCTATACCATCATTGTCCGAATCCAGATCTTGATAGTCTGGAACGCCGTCACCATCAGTATCTGTAGGATTTGTTGCTGGATTGTTATCTCCATCAAGATTCAAATCTTCTCGAGAATCTAAAATACCATCATTGTCATCATCTATGTCAACATTATCGAAAACTAGATCTCCATCTGTATCAACAGGTGGCAAACAAGCATCTGCAATGCCATCGTTATCTGCATCTGGTCCGGCTTCCTGAAAATCTGAAATACCATTATTATTTCTATCTGCTGGATCAACATATGCCGCAGCTGTTACTGTACCGTCAGCATCTGTGGCAGCTGGGTCACCTGCACCAAATTGACCTGCATCATTTCCATCTGCATTGATTTGATTGTAAGCTTCATTAGAATCGCTACAACCATCGTTATCTGCATCTAGGTCCTGGTAGTCCGGCTGGTCAGTACCGTCAGAATTTACGACCTCTTTCACATTGCCTGATTCTGCTCCACCAATTTCAGCTGCGTCTGGAATACCATTAGCACCAACTGGACCATCTATTTGACCATCATTATTTGTATCGAGATCTGAACTTCCATTTTCTACAACGTCATATATACCGTCATTGTCGCTATCTAAATCGAGATAGTCTGGGATTCCATCACCATCAGTATCCAAATCACAAATTGCACCATTTACTGATGTTGATTGTCCAGGATTGGTAAAAGTGACATTATCAAACACATAACCAGTTATCCCAGCTCTTTTCTTTACAGTAAAATCAATGTTCGATGATTGTAAAAGGTCAACGGCTACCCATAGGTTCTCATCATCTGGAGAACCATCTGCATTTCCTAAAAATCTTACGAATGATCCTGGGTCTAAAAAGTAAGAAGTGTTTGAATTATTTGCAGTGATATCTGTAGTAGGTGATCCTGACAGTGTGTATGATGCTATATCATCTCTTGAGAACTCTATACCTTCTCCAACTCCTAAATTATCAATATCCAGAAAAGTAATCTCTACCGGAACTTCTATCAATGTATTTGTGCCAGAAAGGAAAAATTCGATTTCAAATTCGGCAAACCCATCATCATTTCCACCATCTAAAATAATTGGGTAGTAATATGTAATATTTGTTGCGGTATCTGTAAAAGAGAATCCCGAAATATCAACCGTTAAATCTGCAGGACTTGAGTTCCGTAGGACTGTTAATCTCAAATCAACACTCTGACCATTAAATGTTGTTGCATTTGAGTAGGTAGTAAAAGCTCCAACGCCATCTGCTCCAGCACCGTTTTGATTGAAATTTGCGTTTGCTTGGGAGAGGTTTAATGTAACGGACTCGGGCTGGGCTTCACACTCTTGAGTGTCCAGAATACCATCATTATCATCATCTAAATCACAAATATCTGAAACACCATCACCATCCGTATCTATATTTCCAGAGGCAACTGCATCACATGGATCCACTACATTAATACCAAGAGTAGCACGATTGGAATTTAGGCCTAAATCGTCCTTAACCGTAAAGTTGATTGAGGCATCACCTAGATAATCCTGTTCTGGGTTGAAAGTCACATTTCCTAAATCATCAACGGTATAGCTACCAACTCCTACAATAAATAGAGGATTACCTAGTGAACCTTGATTGAATTCATCATTGGGATCGATTAATACTACTGATGAGGGATCTATATTTCCATCAGGGTCACTTGATCCGTCCAATACGTTACTTTGGAAGCTCTCGTTTATAAATATCGTATTCCCTAGATTATCAATAACTGATGGGGCCTGATTCACTAATACCGTGTTTTCGACAGCAAAAGTCACCTCACCTAGGAAGCTTACTGAATTTTGTCGATCGTTACTATCATTAGAACTACCATTACGGAAGTTAATCGTACTGATGTTATTATAGTTGATTCTAACTACGTACTGAGTATTGGCCGCACTAATACCTGCCGCGAAATCTACATCACTTTGAAAACGAGTGTAAGCCCCATTTTGAGAAACTACAAGCTCGGTAGTGGGATTGTTACCGCCTTCAATGGTGTAAGAATTAGTGACAATTGCCTCAAAGAATTCAAAACCATCAACATCAATCGCTTCTACTGTAAATGAATCAAGCCTGGCAGGAACTCCCACATCATTAGCGTCCACAACTGTACCATCAAGTACGAACTGAATTTGCCATTCTACATAACCTATTCCAGGCCCAGTATTGACTACAGGTTCAAATCGGTCATCTACCCCTAGAACCGCATCGACAACAAATGAATCTGCATTAGGCTCATCTAGATTAACCTTATCAACAATGGTAACAACGGCATCAACTAAAAACCCATCAACAGATACTTCTATGTCCTGATAGATGTATTTAGCTCCTATTTGCTCTGCAGCCGCACCGTTAGCTAGCAGAGTCGGTCCATCTGCGAGATTAAAGGTCGGACGTGATTGACTAACTGCCAGTAATGGCAACATCAAAGCAGTTAATAAAAATAGTGTTATAGAGTAGTTAGATTTGTAATGTCTAACCACCATAGGAAGTGTAGGGATTTCCATAAAGAATCAATTTATTCACCTCATTGAAAGTCAATGAACTAGTAAAAATAGGCTATGCGATGATATTTAGCAATTTTTTAAGGTATTTAGAACAATAGATCGTCCAAATACCTTAAATATAGCCTACTATTAAAAGCAGCTATAATTTTCCTACAAAATTCACCATATAAATGATTGCAAATTTAATTACTCTGAAAAAAAGAATCTGCCGTGACTAGTTCGCTTTCGCGAAAGCGTATTTAATATTATCCTCATTTTTAGCTCTGTAGAGTTGACTAAGAATACAGATTATTAGTACAAAAAAACCCGATGGAAATCCATCGGGTTTTTGAAATTTATGCTTGACCTGTAGGTCCAAAATTTAAAGGAATGGGCGGTTTATCATAATCTTTGATATCGCCGTGCATGGACTCAAACTTTCTCACATTATCTGCAAGAGCTTGGGCTAGACGCTTTGCATGTTGCGGCGTCAAAACAATCCTAGATTTCACTTTTGATTTAGGATTTCCAGGCATGATATTCACAAAATCAACAACAAATTCTGACACCGAATGGTTGATTATAGCAAGATTGCTATACTGCCCTTCAGCTACTTCAGGATCTATTTCAATATTGATTTTATTTTCCTTCTTATCAGCCATTAGTTATAATTAACCTGTGGTTCATCACGACGTTGCAACAGCTTCTCGAATTCTTCTTTAGAACCTACGATTATATCGTCATAGTTACGCATTCCTGTACCTGCTGGAATTCTGTGACCAACAATTACATTCTCTTTAAGACCTTCTAGAGTATCTACCTTACCGCTTACAGCAGCCTCGTTCAATACTTTAGTCGTTTCCTGGAAGGAAGCTGCACTAATGAATGATTTAGTTTGAAGGGAAGCTCGGGTAATACCTTGCAATACTGGCTCTGCAGTTGCTGGCTCTACATCACGTGCCTCAACAAGAACTTTATCTTCTCTTTTGAGGATTGAATTCTCATCACGCAATTGACGTGGAGTAATTACTTGACCTTCTTTGAGCGTAGCAGAATCTCCTGCATTCTCAACAACCTTCATTCCATACAAGTTGTCATTTTCCTTGATGAAATCTTCTTTGTGAACCAATTGGTTCTCTAAGAATACTCCATCACCTGGATCAACGATCTTCACTTTTCTAAGCATTTGTCTTACAACTACCTCGAAGTGTTTATCATTAATTTTCACACCTTGTAATCTATATACCTCTTGCACTTCATTAACTAAATACTGTTGAACAGCACTAGGTCCTTTAATCGCAAGAATATCCTTAGGAGTAATAGATCCATCAGAAAGTGGCATACCAGCTCTTACATAATCGTTTTCCTGTACTAGGATTTGATTAGATAGTTTTACCAGGTATTTCTTAACCTCGTCCGTTTTTGAAGTCACAATGATTTCACGGTTACCACGCTTGATTTTACCAAAGGAAACTACACCGTCAATCTCACTTACTACAGCAGGATTAGATGGGTTACGAGCTTCAAATAGCTCAGTTACTCGTGGAAGACCTCCTGTAATATCACCTGCTTTAGCAGATTTACGAGGGATCTTCACTAGAACCTTACCTACTTTGATTTTCTCATCATCGTTTACCATCAGGTGAGCTCCAACAGGTAAGTTGTAACTTATCTGTGTTTCTCCTTTAGAGTCAACAATGTGAAGCGTTGGGATTAACTTCTTATCTCTTGAATCAGAAATTACTTTCTCTTCATATCCAGTCTGCTCATCAGTCTCTACTTGGAATGTTGTTCCTTGAATGATATTTTCAAACTTGATCTTTCCAGCAAATTCAGAAATAATTACACCGTTAAATGCATCCCATTTAGCAATCAGATCACCTTTCTTAACCGCTGAACCTACTTTTGCATAAAGTTCAGAACCGTAAGGAATATTATTGGAATTTAAAAGTATTCCAGTTTTAGGGTGAAGCAATTTAGACTCAGCAGTTCTTGAAATTACTACTTCAACTGGTTTGCCGTCGCTACTCTCACCTTTTACTGTTTTGATATCTTCAATTTCAAGGATACCATCATTCTTAGCTACAATCGTGTTTTCTTCAGAAACGTTACCTGCAACACCACCAACGTGGAATGTACGTAGGGTTAACTGTGTTCCTGGTTCACCGATGGACTGTGCGGCAATTACACCAACAGCTTCTCCACGCATCACCATTCTATTTGTTGCTAGGTTACGACCATAACATTTAGCACAAACTCCTTTATCTGCTTCACACGTCAATGGAGATCTAACTTCCACTGATTCTAATCCAGATGCATCGATCTGGTCTGCAATATCATTTGTGATCAAATCACCAGCAGCAACAAGAACATCTTGAGAAGCTGGATCAATAACATCATTAAGTGCTGTACGTCCTACGACTCTGGCACCTAAACGTTCCATTACCTCTTCATTCTTCTTTAATGCACTTACATCAATACCTCTAAGAGTTTCACAATCTACCGTGTTAACGATTACATCTTGTGCAACATCATGGAGACGACGTGTTAAGTAACCAGCATCTGCCGTTTTCAAGGCCGTATCTGCAAGTCCTTTACGTGCACCGTGAGTAGAGATAAAGTATTCAAGAATAGATAGACCTTCCTTAAAGTTGGAAAGAATAGGATTCTCAATGATTTCACCACCACCTGAGTTGGATTTTTTAGGCTTAGCCATCAATCCACGCATACCTGTAAGCTGGCGGATCTGTTCTTTAGATCCACGTGCTCCAGAATCAAGCATCATGTACACAGAGTTGAAACCTTGCTGATCCTCTCTAATGTTTTTCATGGAAAGCTCTGTCAACTGTGCGTTAGTAGCTGTCCATACGTCAATTACCTGGTTATAACGTTCGTTCTGAGTAATAAGACCCATACCATAGTTTCCACGAATTGTGTCCACTTTTTTATTAGCTGCGTCAATCATAGACTGCTTTTCTGCTGGGATCATAATATCTCCAAGGGAGAATGATAATCCACCACGGAATGCAAATCCATAACCAAGATCTTTAATTTCATCAAGGAAAGCAGCAGTTCTAGGAACGTCAGTCACCTTAAGAATATCACCGATGATATCTCTAAGTGCCTTTTTAGTAAGAACCTCATTAATATATCCGGCTTCATTAGGTACTTTCTCATTAAAGATGACACGACCTGCAGTCGTTTCAATAATCTCTGCTTTGAAAGAACCATCTGGTTGTAGCAAGTTGATTCTACATTTAACTGGCGCATTAATGTCAACGCGCTTCTCGTTAAATGCAATAACCAATTCTTCTGGACCGTAAAAAGTCAGACCTTCACCTTTAACGATGTGGTCACCTTCAGATCTTCTCAATTTGGTCATATAATAAAGACCCAATACCATGTCTTGAGATGGTACTGCGATCGGGCTACCGTTAGCAGGGTTCAAAATGTTGTGTGACGCAAGCATCAACAGCTGACATTCTAGAATTGCTTCTGGTCCCAATGGAAGGTGAACTGCCATTTGATCCCCATCAAAATCTGCATTAAATGCAGTACATACTAATGGGTGTAACTGGATTGCTTTACCTTCAATCAATTTAGGTTGGAAAGCCTGAATACCTAGTCTGTGCAACGTAGGAGCACGGTTCAACATTACTGGGTGTCCTTTAAGAACATTTTCCAGAATGTCCCATACTACAGGTTCCTTCTTATCTATAATTTTCTTTGCAGATTTTACCGTTTTAACAATACCGCGCTCGATAAGCTTTCTAATAACGAAAGGCTTATACAGCTCCGCAGCCATGTCTTTAGGTATACCACATTCAAACAACTTCAATTCTGGTCCAACGACGATTACCGAACGAGCCGAATAATCAACACGCTTACCAAGTAAGTTTTGACGGAAACGTCCTTGCTTACCTTTCAATGAATCAGAAAGCGATTTCAATGGTCTGTTAGAATCTGTTTTAACAGCACTAGATTTTCTGGTGTTATCCAACAATGAATCTACAGCCTCTTGAAGCATACGCTTTTCATTACGCAAGATTACCTCTGGAGCTTTGATTTCCATCAAACGCTTCAAACGGTTGTTACGTATGATTACACGACGGTACAAGTCATTTAAGTCAGACGTTGCAAAACGACCACCATCAAGTGGTACTAATGGACGCAATTCTGGTGGAATAACTGGTACGACTTTCATGATCATCCACTCAGGATTGTTCTCACGATTCTCATTAGATTCCTTAAGCGCCTGCACAACTTGAAGACGTTTCAAAGCCTCCATTTTACGTTGCTTAGAAGTCTCATTGTTTGCTTTGTGACGCAAGTCATAAGACAAAGTCTCAAGATCAATACGTTGTAGCAAGTCAATTAGACATTCTGCTCCCATTTTTGCAATAAACTTGTTGGGATCAGAATCATCCAGATACATATTCTCTTGTGGTAATGTATCAAGGATATTCAGGTATTCTTCTTCAGTAAGGAAATCCAATTTTTGTAATTCCTCACCATCTTCATTCTTTGCGATACCGGCTTGAATTACTACGTATCTCTCGTAGTAAATGATCATGTCCAGTTTCTTAGATGGCAATCCTAATAGGTAACCTATTTTGTTAGGCAAACTACGGAAATACCAGATGTGTGCTACAGGAACCACAAGATTGATGTGTCCTATACGGTCACGTCTCACTTTCTTTTCAGTTACCTCTACACCACATCGATCACAAACGATTCCTTTGTATCGGATTCTTTTGTATTTACCACACGCACACTCATAATCCTTTACAGGACCAAAGATGCGCTCGCAGAACAAACCGTCTCTCTCCGGTTTGTGGGTACGATAGTTAATCGTTTCAGGTTTCAAGACCTCACCTCTTGACTCTGCCAGAATGGATTCTGGAGAAGCAAGTCCGATGGAAATCTTAGAAAATTTCTTCTGCGTTTGGGTTTCGTTATATCTAGCCATATTTATGGTACTATTTTAAGTTATAATTAGTGAGGATTGTGGGGTTGTTACGCTTTCGCGAAAGCGAACTAACCACAGTCCTCACTGAAAAATTAATCCTCGAGTCTTAGATCTAATCCTAGACCTTTCAACTCGTGCATCAATACATTAAACGACTCAGGAAGTCCTGGTTCTGGCATAGGCTCACCTTTCACGATCGCCTCGTAAGTCTTAGCACGTCCTACAACGTCATCAGACTTAACGGTCAAGATCTCTCTAAGCGTGCTGGATGCTCCATAGGCCTCAAGTGCCCAAACCTCCATCTCACCAAATCGCTGACCACCAAATTGTGCTTTACCACCTAGTGGCTGCTGGGTAATCAATGAATATGGCCCGATTGAACGTGCGTGCATCTTGTCATCTACCATGTGTCCTAATTTCAACATGTAAATGATACCAACCGTTGCTGGTTGATCAAAACGCTCACCTGTACCACCATCGTAAAGGTATGTGTGACCAAATCTTGGGATTCCTGCCTCATCAGTGTACTCATTGATTTGATCAAGAGTCGCACCATCGAAAATAGGTGTTGCAAAATTCTTACCAAGCTTCTCACCAGCCCATCCTAGAACGGTCTCATAAATCTGCCCGATGTTCATACGAGATGGTACACCTAGCGGATTCAATACGATATCTACTGGAGTTCCATCCTCAAGGAATGGCATATCCTCTGCACGTACAATACGAGCAACGATACCTTTGTTACCGTGACGTCCTGCCATCTTATCACCTACTTTAAGCTTACGTTTCTTAGCAACATAAACTTTGGCAAGTTTGATAATTCCAGCTGGAAGCTCATCACCTACAGAGATGGTAAACTTCTCGCGTCTCAATGAACCTTGAAGGTCATTTTCCTTAATCTTATAGTTGTGAAGTAAATCTGCAACGATATCATTAGTTTCTTGCGTGGTTGTCCACGTACCAGAAACTAAGTGAGTAAAGTCATCTACAGAGTTCAACATTTTCAACGTGTATTTCTTGCCTTTAGGAAGAACTTCTTCTCCCAAGTCATTGAATACACCTTGTGATGTTTTACCGCTCACTATTTCAAAAAGCTTCTCAACAAGTCTTGATTTAAGATCATCAAATTTAGCTTGATACTCTTGTTCTAATCTTGCGATATCTTCTTTATCCTGTACTCTTTTCTTCTTGTCCTTTACAGCACGAGAGAAAAGTTTCTTATCAATTACAACACCACGCAATGATGGAGAAGCTTTCAATGAAGCGTCTTTTACATCACCTGCTTTATCTCCAAAGATGGCTCTAAGAAGTTTTTCTTCTGGTGTTGGGTCTGATTCTCCTTTAGGAGTAATCTTACCAATCAATATATCTCCAGGCTCAACTTCTGCACCGATGCGGATCATACCGTTCTCATCAAGATTTGCAGTAGCTTCTTCAGAAACGTTAGGTATATCTGGAGTCAATTCTTCATTACCTAGTTTAGTATCTCTAACATCTAGAGAGTACTCATCTACGTGAATAGAAGTAAAGATATCTTCACGAACTACTTTCTCAGAAATTACAATCGCATCCTCAAAGTTGTATCCTTTCCATGGCATAAATGCCACTTTCATGTTACGACCTAGTGCTAATTCACCAGCTTCAGTTGCATAACCTTGACAAAGTACTTGTCCTTTACTTACACGGTCGCCTTTCTGTACAATTGGCTTCAATGTAATTGAAGTACCTTGATTCGTCTTACGGAATTTGATCAAGTTATAACTCGTTTCATCTGGCTCAAAGCTTACTAACTTTTCACGATCAGTTCTATCGTACTCAATAACAATTTTTTGAGCATCTACATAAACAACGGTACCGTCACCTTCTGCATTAATTAATACTCTTGAATCTGTAGCTACCTGACGTTCAAGTCCTGTTCCTACAATAGGAGCATCAACTCTCAACAACGGCACAGCTTGACGCATCATGTTAGATCCCATCAGTGCACGGTTTGCATCATCATGCTCCAAGAAAGGAATCAAAGATGCAGATATAGATGCAATCTGGTTAGGTGCAACGTCTGCATAAACCACTTCTTTAGGATCTACAACTGGGAAGTCACCTTCCATACGTGCAATTACATTGTCAGCAGTAATCTTACCGTTTTTCAATGGCAAGTTAGCCTGAGCGATGTGCATTCCTTCCTCCTCTTCAGCACTTAGATAGATAGGATCATCCTTAAGATTTACCACACCGTCTTTTACAGTTCTATATGGAGTTTCAATGAATCCCATGTTGTTCACTTTCGCGAAAACTGCAAGCGAAGAAATCAAACCAATATTTGGTCCTTCAGGAGTTTCAATTGGACATAAACGACCGTAGTGCGTATAGTGTACATCACGAACCTCAAATCCAGCTCTTTCACGTGAAAGTCCACCTGGTCCAAGAGCCGATAGACGGCGCTTGTGAGTAATCTCTGCTAATGGATTGGTTTGATCCATAAACTGAGATAACTGGTTCGTACCGAAGAATGAATTAATTACAGAAGACAACGTCTTTGCGTTGATTAGGTCAATAGGTGTAAACACCTCATTGTCCCTAACGTTCATTCTTTCTCTAATTGTTCTTGCCATACGAGCAAGACCAACACCAAATTGTGAACTCAATTGCTCACCTACCGTACGTACACGACGATTAGAAAGGTGGTCAATATCATCAATCTCTGCTTTAGAGTTGATCAACATGATCAAATGCTTGATGATAGTGATGATATCTTCCTTAGTAAGCACTTGCTTATCCATGGCTATATCAAGACCTAACTTCTTGTTCATTCTGTAACGACCAACTTCACCTAAATTATACCTCTGGTCAGAGAAGAATAATTTGTCGATGATACCGCGAGCGGTTTCTTCATCGGGCGGCTCAGCGTTACGTAATTGTCTATAAATATGTTCTACTGCTTCTTTTTCAGAATTGGTAGGGTCTTTTTGTAGTGTGTTGTGAATAATCGCATAATCTGCAGACAGATTATCTTCTTTGTGAAGAAGAATGGTTTTTGCCTGGGATTCCATGATCTCATCAATATGTTGTTTTTCCAAAATCGTATCGCGATCTAAAACAATCTCGTTACGCTCAATGGAAACAACCTCACCTGTATCTTCATCAACGAAGTCTTCATGCCATGTTTTCAAAACACGGGCAGCAAGCTTACGACCAAGGTATTTCTTGAGTCCTGTCTTGCTCGCTTTCACTTCTTCGGCAAGGTCAAAGATTCCAAGGATATCCTTGTCTCTTTCAAATCCAATAGCACGGAAAAGTGTAGTTACAGGTAATTTTTTCTTACGGTCAATGTAAGCGTACATAACGCTATTGATATCCGTAGCAAATTCAATCCATGATCCTTTGAAAGGAATAACACGAGCTGAATATAATTTTGTTCCATTTGCATGGAATGACTGTCCAAAGAATACACCTGGTGATCTGTGAAGTTGTGATACAACTACACGTTCTGCACCATTGATAACGAAAGTACCAGATGATGTCATGTAAGGAATAGTTCCTAAATAAACATCCTGAACGATTGTTTCAAAATCCTCATGTTCTGGATCAGTACAATATAATTTAAGGCGTGATTTAAGTGGCACGCTGTAGGTAAGTCCACGCTCGATACATTCTTGGATCGAGTAACGTGGTGGATCTACAAAGTAGTCCAAAAACTCTAACACGAACTGGTTGCGCGTATCAGTAATAGGAAAGTTTTCCATGAAGGTGTTGTAAAGACCTTCAACTTCTCGTCTATCAGATTTAGTTTCTAATTGAAAGAAATCCTGAAACGATTTGATTTGTATATCCAGCAGATCAGGATACTCTGCCTTAGAATTTACCGTTGAAAAATTAATTCTTTCTGTGTTTGTTGCTAGCATTAATGCACGGTATTAAATGATTAAAAAAGCGTTATCGACGACGTCTCATCTTTATACGCAAAATGGTCTAGGCCTGTGAGCCTTGCTCACAGGTCTAAACCGATAATGTTCAGGTAAGAAGAATTACTTCAACTCAACCTCAGCACCAGCTTCTTCTAGCTGAGCCTTAAGTGCTTCTGCCTCGTCTTTAGATACACCTTCCTTGATTGGAGATGGTGCATTGTCAACAAGTTCTTTTGCATCTTTCAATCCTGCTCCTGTAAGTTCTTTTACAAGTTTAACTACAGCAAGCTTAGCGCCACCTGGAGCTGTAAGGATTACATCAAATTCAGTTTGCTCTTCAGCAGCTTCTCCGCCACCTGCAGCTGGTCCAGCCATTGCAACTGCCGCTGCTGCTGGTTCGATTCCATACTCATCTTTAAGTATAGTCGCTAATTCGTTTACTTCTTTCACAGTAAGGTTAACTAACTGTTCTGCGAAATCTTTTAAATCTGCCATTTCTATCGTTTTAATAAAATTTATAAATAATTAATTGCGTACTAATTTGTGTGCTACTTCTCAGATAGCGTTTTAAGAATTCCAGCAAGTTTACCACCACTTGATTTAAGTGCAGAAACAACATTTTTAGCTGGACTCTGAAGAAGACCAATGATTTCACCAATCATTTCTTCTTTAGATTTGATATTACTTAGGGTCTCTATTTTATCGTCACCTACGTAAATCGCCTCCTCAATATATGCTCCTTTAAGAACCGGCTTAGCCGACTTCTTTCTGAAGTTTTCAATAACCTTAGCCGGTGCGTTAGCAACCTCTGAAAGCATTATTGATGTATTTCCTTTCAACAACTCTGGAAGCTCTCCAAAGTCTTTATCTGAAGCTTCCATTGCTTTTGCAAGCAAAGTATTCTTCACTACTGAAAGACTAACGTTAGCTTTGAAACAAGCTCTACGTAGATTTGATGTATCTGATGCGTTTAGTCCAGAGATGTCTGCTAAGTAAATAGTAGAGCTACCACCCAACGTTGCAGTCAAATCCTTTATAACAGTTGCTTTTTCTTCTCTTGTCATGATCTAGATTTTTAGTCGTCTGTTGCAAAACGCTTCGTGTCTATCTGGATGCTAGGACTCATAGTACTAGACATATATATACTTTTGATATATATTCCCTTAGACGTCGTTGGTTTTAACTTGACTAACGTGTTGATTAATTCTCTTGCATTACCTGCAATCTTCTCTGCTTCAAAAGAAGCTTTTCCTACTGATGCGTGAATAATACCAGTTTTATCAACTTTAAAGTCGATTTTACCAGCTTTTACATCAGATACAGCTTTTGCTACATCCATTGTAACCGTACCCGTCTTAGGATTAGGCATCAAACCTCTAGGACCCAATACGCGTCCCAATGGTCCCAACTTACCCATTACACTAGGCATGGTAATAATCACATCTACATCAGTCCATCCACCTTTGATTTTCTCAAGGTATTCATCAAGTCCTACATAGTCAGCTCCTGCAGCTTCAGCCTCTGCGGCTTTGTCTGGAGTTACTAAAGCAAGAACTTTCACATCCTTACCAGTACCATGTGGAAGAGTCACAACACCTCTAACCATTTGATTAGCCTTACGTGGATCCACGTTAAGACGAACCGCTAGATCAACAGATGCATCAAAATTTACATTTGATACTTCCTTTACTAACTTAGAAGCTTCCGCAACTGAGTAAGTCGTAGACTTATCAATTTTAGCGTTAGTTTCCTTTTGTTTTTTTGTCAATTTTGCCATTGTTACAAGTTTTAAGCAGGTGCGTCTCCGCCCTTAACATTAATACCCATTGATCTTGCAGTACCAGCTACCATTTTCATAGCACTCTCTACTGTAAAAGCATTTAGGTCAGGCATTTTATCTTCTGCGATCGTTTTAATTTGATCCCAGCTTATGGTTCCAACTTTCTTACGGTTAGGCTCACCACTACCACCTTTTAATTTAGTTGCCTCAAGGATTTGTACTGCTGCTGGAGGAGTTTTAATGATAAAGTCAAAGGACTTATCTTTAAATACAGTAATTGCCACTGGCAATACTTTTCCTGCTTTATCCTGGGTTCTAGCATTAAACTGCTTACAGAACTCCATGATGTTAACACCAGCCGCACCTAATGCAGGCCCTACAGGTGGAGATGGGTTTGCTGCACCACCTCTAACTTGTAATTTTACAACCTTAGATACTTCTTTAGCCATTTTTAATTTATTTCAAAGTTTGACAGATATAAAGTGGAAGCCTTATATACTGCCTATAAACTGTAACACTTATACTTTTTCTACTTGCATATAGCTTAACTCCAATGGAGTCTTGCGACCAAAAATCTTCACCATAACCTCAAGCTTACGCTTCTCTTCATTCACCTTCTCTATAGTACCGTTAAATCCATTGAATGGACCGTCTACTACCTTTATGGTTTCACCATTCTTGAATGGTATTGCTATGTTGTCTGTTTGCTCGGCAAGCTCATCCACTTTTCCTAACATACGGTTTACTTCAGATCTTCTCAATGGTACAGGATCACCACCTTTGGTTTCACCTAGAAATCCTATCACTCCATTAACAGATTTGATAATGTGGGGAACTTCACCTTCAAGACGCGCTTGAACCATGATATATCCAGGAAAATAAACTTTTTCCTTATTGATCTTCTTGCCGTTGCGTATCTGTACTACCTTTTCAGTTGGTACTAGAATCTGCTGTAGATAATCATTTAGATTATGGTGATTGATCTCGTCCTCAATATATTCTTTGATCTTATTCTCCTGACCACTTACAGATCGAACTACATACCACTTCATTACATCTTTTTCCTCTGCCATGTTGTAGTATTATGCTTGTTTAACCCATTCAAAATAGTTGGTAATTGCGGTACTAAATACAGTATCAATACCATATATAATCAATGCAAAAACCACAGAAAAAACAGCAACTGTTACAGTAAGCTTTTGAGCTTCAGCCCATGTAGGCCATGTAACATGGTTTGTCAATTCATTGTAAGACTCTTTTACATATGTCGCTAATCCCATAATCTGAACGATCTATTGTGAACTTGTCACGTTTGATGTTGCCTTAACAACATTTAATCTTTTTTAAGTGACTGCTCAAATAACTAGCAGCCCTCCAAATTTGCGCGGATTGAGAGGCTCGAACTCCCGACACCTGGTTTTGGAGACCAGTGCTCTACCAACTGAGCTAAATCCGCAAACTTAATTGAGCAGTTTGCTGTTGATAGTTCCACTTTCGCGAAAGCGCAATCAAAACATACTTCCCAATAAAGGGAAAGTATCCTGTCTAAAAATATTCAGACAGGATACTTTATTTATTAGATAGAATTAATCTAAAATCTCAGTTACCTGACCTGCACCTACAGTTCTACCACCTTCACGGATAGCGAAACGTAGACCCAAGTTCAATGCGATAGGCTGAATAAGATCAACAGTAATCGTCAAGTTATCTCCAGGCATAACCATCTCTACTCCATCAGGAAGTACGATGTTACCAGTTACATCAGTAGTACGTACGTAAAACTGTGGACGGTAGTTATTATGGAATGGAGTGTGACGTCCACCTTCTTCTTTCTTCAAGATATACACCTCAGCTTTAAACTTAGCGTGTGGAGTTACAGATCCTGGCTTAGTAATTACCATACCACGGGAAATCTGAGACTTCTCAATACCTCTCAAAAGGATACCTGCATTATCTCCTGCCTCACCTCTATCAAGAATCTGACGGAACATTTCAATACCTGTAATTGTAGATGTCAATTTTTGAGCACCCATACCAATGATCTCAACAGGATCTCCAGTGTTAGCTACACCAGTCTCAATACGACCAGTTGCAACAGTTCCACGTCCTGTGATAGAGAATACATCCTCGATAGGCATCAAGAACGGCTTGTCAATCTCACGTGTAGGCTCCTCGATCCATGAATCAACAGCTTCCATCAATTCAAGAACTGTATTTACCCACTTTTCTTCACCATTCAATGCACCTAGAGCAGATCCAGAAACAACAGGTCCGTTGTCACCATCATACTCATAAAAATTCAATAGGTCACGAACTTCCATGTCAACTAGTTCAAGAAGCTCCTCATCATCTACCATGTCAACCTTATTAAGGAAAACAACGATACGTGGGATACCTACCTGACGTCCTAGAAGGATGTGCTCGCGAGTTTGTGGCATAGGACCATCAGTCGCAGCAACTACAAGAATAGCACCGTCCATCTGGGCAGCACCAGTTACCATGTTCTTTACATAATCTGCGTGACCAGGACAATCTACGTGTGCGTAGTGTCTGTTAAGCGTTTGATACTCCACGTGTGAGGAGTTGATCGTGATACCACGTTCTTTCTCTTCTGGAGCGTTGTCAATTTGATCAAAACTTGTTGCCTTAGAGTAACCAGCATCTGCAAGTACTTTAGTGATTGCAGCAGTAAGAGTAGTCTTACCGTGGTCAACGTGACCAATAGTTCCTACATTAAGGTGAGGTTTCGAACGATCGTACGTTTCTTTAGCCATAATTATAATCTTAGTTTATATTAGTGTTTCAATTTAAAAACTGACACGGATACAAAACCAAATCAGCTTATACTATTTAGGGCCTCATAAAGAGACCTTTCTTTCAATTTCTATCGAGCCAATGATGAGATTTGAACTCATGACCTCTTCCTTACCAAGGAAACGCTCTACCCCTGAGCTACACCGGCTTATGATGTTAACGCTTTCGCGAAAGCGAAATAGCCAAAGGCTTTTCAAAATCCAACAATCTATTTGATTGCTTATCTTGATCCCGCAAATGCGGTTATATTAGAGCGAGAGACCGGGTTCGAACCGGCGACATTCAGCTTGGAAGGCTGACGCTCTACCAACTGAGCTACTCTCGCATTTTATAATCCTTAAAATTCAGGATTAAAGGTTAATTCTTGAAGATAACCAACGCCTATCTTCAATGGATTCCCGCAAATGCGGAAATTTTTGTGGGGAGAGCAGGATTCGAACCTGCGAAGGTTTCCCAACGGAGTTACAGTCCGTCCTCGTTGGCCGCTTGAGTATCTCCCCAAAATTACTTCAGTTCTTCAAAAAACTAAGAGCCGATGGAGGGACTCGAACCCACGACCTGCTGATTACAAATCAGCTGCTCTAGCCAGCTGAGCTACATCGGCTTTTGATAGATTTTAAGCGCACCACGCTCCCATTATTTCTAACGGACTGCAAATGTAAGCCTATTTTTTAATTACCAAAAAATATTTTGATATAAATTATAGAGGTACAACCAATTTTCTTAATGATCTGTTTGTCGTTAGAATTCACAATGGAAAAATCTCTTATTTTTTATTGCGAGGATGAGCACTGGCGTGCACATTTTTAAGCGCCTGCATACTTGTATGAGTATAAACCTGTGTACTTGCAAGACTTGCATGACCTAATAATTCCTTGATCGCATTCAAGTCAGCTCCTTGATCCAGTAAATGGGTAGCAAATGTATGACGCAAAACATGTGGACTCACTTTAGTTTTTAAACTAACCCTTTTGAAGTAACCATTCACGATACGGTAAACAAGAGATGCGTAGATAGGTTTGCCTTTTTCAGTAAGGAAGAAAACATCCACATCATTTAACTGGACACTTTCTCTCAAATTAAGATATTGTTTCAAAATCTTTACCGTAGAACTCATGAGCGGCACGACTCTCTCCTTATTGCGTTTACCTAAGACTTTTAATTTATTTGATTCTAGATCTACACGGGATATTGAAAGTCCCAGCAACTCTGCACGTCGAATTCCTGAAACATATAATAATTCAATCACTGCTCTATCTCTTACTTCATTGAAAGAACTCAAATCGTAATCTGCAGATAGCAGCTCACCTACTTCTTTTTGTGAAAAAGGAATCTGTATTTTCTTGGAGACCGTAAGGCTTTTATGCTGTGACATAATATTATGATCCACATAGCCTTGATTTCTTAAAAACTTGAAATAGGATTTGAGAGATGACATCTTACGATTGATGCTCCGGGCACTAACCTCTTGTTCTACTAAAGTTGCCATCCATTGTCTCACCATGGAATAATGAGCGTTTTCCAGATTTGTATCATTAGCCTTCAGGAATTCAGCGAACTGCTCAAGGTCTCTTAAGTAAGACTCACTGGTATGAGAACTATACTGCCTTTCAAGCTCGAGGTAATTTTTGTATTCTGAAATATGCATAAAAAAACGATCCGATAAATTTAATCATTTATCGGATCGTCCTTAATTAGTATTCTACTTAAAGTTTACATGTTCTCTTCGTCTCTCAAATGCTGGATGTATTCCGCTTTGATTTTCTGTGCTCTTTTTGCGACAGATGGCTTAGTGAACTGCTGTCTTCTGCGTAGTTCGCGCATCTTCCCTGTACGATCAAATTTACGTTTGAAACGCTTTAGGGCTCTGTCGATATTTTCTCCGTCTTTAACTGGTATAATTAACATAGTGTCATCACCTCCTTTCTTTGGGACGGCAAAAATACATTTTTATTTTTGATCCCAAATATTTTATCTAAATTTCAATTGGCATTTCGAATAATTCCTTCGTAGAAATCTTCGATGCTACATTTTTGAATAAACTGAACGCTTAATTAGCAGCAGGTTTATAGTCCTTACCATCTAATGTCATCTTGGCAATAATCTCTCTCATGATCTCGCTTGTTCCACCACCTATGGGACCTAACCTACTATCACGCCACATTCTAGCTAAAGGATATTCTTCAATGTATCCATAACCTCCTAAAAATTGAAGGCAACCATAAATAACTTCATCTGCGATTTTAGTCGATAATAATTTTGCCATACTGGCTTCCTTTACAGGATATAGACCTTTGTCAAGTTCTTCTGCAATGGAGTAATTAAAATTCTTTGCCATCTCTGTCTCACTCATCATATCTGCAAGCTTGTGACGCAACGCTTGGAATTTATCTAAAGACTTACCAAAAGCAGTACGATCTTTCATGTAGCCTACTGTATATTCTAAAGCAAACTCTGCTCTTGCATGTGCATTAATTGCCATAATTAGACGCTCTAATGCAAAGTGTTGCATGATATATGGAAAACCTTTTCCTTCTTCTCCCATTAAGTTTTCTGCTGGGATACGGACGTTATCAAACCCAATCTCTCCCGTATCGCTGGCGCGCCATCCTAATTTATTGAGCTTTGTTGCGCTAATGCCAGCTGTTTCTCTATCCATAAGGAAAATGGAGATCCCACGACCGTTTGCTTCGGGATCTGTTTTTGCTGCTACAACTAGGTAATCTGAATAAACACCATTCGTAATAAAAGTCTTAGAACCGTTGATCACATAATGGTCCCCATCTTTGACAGCAGTTGTTCTCATTCCAGCTACATCACTTCCTCCAAAGGGTTCAGAAATACACAAACATCCTATCTTGTCGCCAGACAAAGTTGGTACCAAGTATTCTTCTTTAATTCGATCGTCGCCTTCTTTCAATAAGTGCTGAGCTCCTAAGAAAGCTTGTACCCACATAGCAGCTGCAAAACCACCAGAATTGATGCGTTGCATCTCTTCCAAGAATATTACGGTGTAGAAAAAATCAAGATCTAGACCGCCGTATTTTTCTGGATAATACAATCCAAAATATCCCATATCACCCATTTTCTTGAAGATCTCGCGATCAATCTGACCCGTTTCTTCCCATCTATCGATGTTTGGAACTGCTTCTTTCTTGAGAAAATCCCTAAAACTCTGGCGAAAGAAATTATGCTCTTCCGTGAAATATTTTGAATACATAAATGTGTATAAGCTCGTTAATTATTCTAGTGTCAAATATAGCTGAATTAAAGCCAGTTTCTCTTGCGGGAACCGCGAAGTAAGCATCACCTCATCCCAACTTTTGAAACCATCACGCAATGTGCGTTGCTCCACCAACTTATCAACTAAATAGTCGTTGAAATATGGAATGGCTGACAACTCGTCCCAACTAGCTTTATTGAGAGAAATCTTACGGAAAGAAGGGTCTGGAGTCACATAAAAATGTTTGCGCAGTTCCATCATCGTTGAATCTGATAACCCGTAGACATCCCTAACCTGTTTGATGTCAATAAATCCATTTAGTTTCTTGCGCTGTTCTATAATTCGTCCAGATAAAGCTGGACCTATACCGTAAACTGCTCTAAGTTGGTCTTGAGTTGCGCTATTGATATTTGATGCGACGATGGCTCGATTACCGTAACTGGAGCTATAACTTCGTTTAGGCTGATTGACCCAGGATGGAAACTTAAAATAAGGAGAAATGCTATCCAACCATTGATCGCTAACTTCTGTAACCTGTTGGAATTGTGCAGCGGTGTTTATGAATTTTCCGCTTTCGCGAAAGCGAGATAATCTATCCAACTCTGCTTCATTCAATCCTAGTATGTAGGCTCTATAATCTGTTATATAATTGGGATTGAAAAGATAGATGGTGTCCTTTCTTTGAGCGGTCGCGGCTTTGATAGAATCTATCTTATTTTGATACTGAGAAACATCTCCCAATTCTAATGATGGATATTCCTGTGTAGTCCTATAAAATCGAAAACCGACCAGCACCACCAACAAAATGAGTAATAAAAAAATCCCTCTTTGTTGTTTCCTATTAAACAAAAAGAGGGATTTGTATTTATTCATCAATATGCTTTAGCTAACCGCCTCGCGCTTTAATCTAATAGCTCCCATATATTTTGAGAATTCCTTCTTCACTTTAGGTGCTAATAAAACGATACCTATCATATTAGGTACGAGCATGGAGAAAATCATGGCATCAGAGAACCCGATTACGTTTCCTAAACTCGCTGCAGAACCAACCACCACAAAAATACAGAACAAGATCTTGTAGGTATACTCCGTTTTTGTCGTTCTACCGAACAAATAAGCCCAAGCCTGATATCCATAATAAGACCATGAGATCATTGTAGAGAATGCGAACATTACCACCGCAAGTGTCAACATGTAAGGGAACCAACTAATTACAGAGCCAAAAGCATCAGAAGTTAATAAAATGGCGTCTGCATCTGCTAGACCTGCATTTTCTGGATTCACATAACCTGTTATAATTAAAACGATAGCTGTCATTGTACAAACTACAACCGTATCTACAAAAGGTTCTAAAAGAGCCACTAATCCTTCACTGGCTGGATATTTAGTTCTTACTGCAGAGTGAGCAATGGATGCAGACCCAATACCTGCTTCATTTGAGAAAGCAGCACGTCTAAATCCTTGAACCAGCACACCAACAGCACCACCGGCAACTCCTTCCGGACTAAATGCTCCATCGATGATTGCACCAAATGCAGATCCAACCATATCGTAATTTGCAAGAATTACCCAAATAGCAGCACCTACATAGATCACCACCATAAAAGGAACAATCTTGTCTGTGACTTTAGCAATGGATTTAATACCACCAATAATTACAATACCTACGAATATTGCCATCAATAGACCAAACACCCAGCGGTAACCATACATGAATGATTCTGCACCACCGGTGATATTCTCTACCATTTGTGCAGCCTGGTTAGCTTGGAACATGTTCCCACCACCAAAGGATCCACCAATACAGAAAATTGCAAAAAGAACGGCTAGGATTTTACCTAATCCCGCAAGTCCCATAGACCTCAATCCTTTTGTTAGGTAATACATTGGACCACCATAGACAGTTCCATCAGGACCTACGTCACGATATTTAACACCTAATGTACATTCCACAAACTTGGACGCCATTCCTAAGAAACCTGCGACTATCATCCAGAATGTTGCTCCAGCACCACCAACAGATACCGCTATTGCCACACCTGAAATATTACCTAAGCCTACCGTTGCAGAAAGTGCAGCGGTCAAAGCTTGAAAGTGGCTTACTTCACCATCTGTACTTTCATCTCTAATGGTGTCTTTAATATCTCCATCAACCTTGATCTCATTACTAACTTCGTCAATGTGATCTTCTAGGCTATCTACTTTATTGATATCGACACCATTTGCGATACCATCTTCACCATAGAGCATTTCAGCACCATGCTTTTCAATGTCTTCATATTTCCCTCGAACCACCTGAATAGCTCTCCAGATACCGGTAAAGTTGATGAACTTAAAGTAAAATGTAAAAAATAACGCTCCTAAGATCAAAGGGAAAAGAACCCAATACACTTTTGTAAATGGAGCAGATGCAACTACATCTACGCTATCACCAGGATTGATATCTGCTGCAGCAATTTTGAAAGTCCCACCATCAACTATAATATTTGGGTTTTGACCTCTAAGGACAATCTCTTCGGCAATTTGATCTCCAGAAAGAGATATTCGATTTATCTGTAAAGTATCTTGAACCACTGAATATCTAACACCATCAGGAGCATTGTATTCTCGTGGCGCTCTAGGATTGAGAGGATCTGGTGCCATTTGATCTAGCACATCCAGTTCAATCGTCATTTCATCTTCAACAGACCCAAATGGTATCTGATAAAATACACCCGCTACATAATCGCCAGTAGCCCATCCAAATGCATCATCAATCTTTTCATCAATTCCTTTTTCTACTTCTTGCTCTTGTGCAAAAACAGTCGTTGATAGCATCATAGCCATCACTAACAAGACAATTTTATTCAGATTTTTCATCAATTAAGACTCATTTTTTGGTTAAGCCAGCAAGATGCATAAAAATCCTGCCTTTTAAAAGTTTTGTTAAGAAATAGTAAAATGAGTGGTACGCTATTCGTGAATCCTATAGGATTTTTGAAGTTGAGCAATCTGATTGGAATTTCCTACAACGATGATTTTAGACCCTTTTCCTATAACAGTATCTGGATTAGGGTTTACAATATATTCTCCATTTGGAGATTTGTAACCTATAATCGTACAACCCGTTTTTTGACGCATGTTAAGGTCGATAATCGTGCATTCATTCTGGTGGTCAAACATTTGCTCAAAAGAAACCTGTTCTAGATTGACACCATCATCTCCTCCATAGCTCAAATTATCCCAAAACTCGATTAAATCTGGGCTTACTATAAGTGATGCCATATGTTGTCCACCTATCTGGTCTGGAAGAATCACATTGTCAGCACCAGCTAATTTCAATTTTTTATAACTGGTCTCTTCACTTGCTCGAGAGATTATCTTCAATTCCTTGTTAAGCTGTCTCGCACTTAACACGATGAAAAGGTTATCTGCATCGTCAGGTAAAGCAGATATCAAGGTAGAAGCTTTATCTATTCCAGCAGATAAAAGTACCTCATCCTCATTTGCGTTACCACGTAGAAAATATTTATCATCCAGCTGGGCATTGTCGATAATTTCCTGATTCTTTTCAATGATGATATAATCACGATTGTAATCTTGAAGTTTTGCTACTGCCTGCTTTCCATTACGACCATAGCCGCAAACTATAATATGATTTTCCATAGATTCAAGGTGTTTTTTCTTGGCGCGTTCTCTTCGTGCCTGTAGCGAGTTTCTAGTAAGTAAATATTCTGAAATAACCGAAACCGAATAACCAACAATCACCACACTAGTTAGTATGATAAAAATGGTAAACAACTTAGCTTCTGGACTAGGATCACCTATTTCACGGTAACCTACGGTTGTAATAGTAATGACCGTCATGTATAACGCATCGATCCAGGAAAGGCCCAACATAAACCTGTATCCCAAACAACCAGTAACCAAAATAAAGGTTAGCAATGCACCTGCTATCGTTATCTTATTGCGCATGTATAATATTAAAGATCAAAAACAGAACTGCGTTTGACATAAATTAAATCCTTTAATCGTAACCAAAATGCCATTATCAAATAGATGGCAAATCCGGCTCCCAAAGTCGCAAATGTAAAATAGATAAAAGTGATGCGTACGTTACGCGCTCGCATGCCCAATCTATCAGCCATGCGTGTAGAAACATAGAAACCGTATTTTTCCATGTAATGCCGTAAGTTGGTCACAATACCCATGATTCAAATGTACTTCATTGAAAGCAAAATTTTCTAACTATTGACCACTCATTAACTGCACACCTATATCACATTTAAGACATAAGTTCTTATCGCAATAATTGGGCTTGAGTTGGAGCACCGCCTGTGATTCCTTAGCATTTGTAATACCTATCAATTTCTTAAAACCCTTAGTAACTGTATTCTTTTCCATTGAAATCTCATGCATCAGATCGAGCAGCTCGTCAGTGTTTTCCTTACCGTGGAATCTGGCGTAAGCAAATTTTATAGGCACGATACAATTAATTATTAGTAGATCAATGAATGCTGGCGTGAGCGATTTTTCTCTGCCTTCTATTTCTTTGTCAAAAACATGATGCGTATCCCAGTATTTAGCTGCTTTGATATCAAATAGCGAGGTGATTTGAGTCTTTGTTTTTGCCAGAATGATTTCTGCAAAAAGCATTGGATTTTTGTGATAAAGCATCGCAAGTTGTGACAACCTAATGGTAGGATAATTAGCCGGTCGCAACCTGAAAAATTTCAAAGGTGTGTGGATATGCTGTAGTTGGAATTTCGCTTTCGCGAAAGCGAACTCTTCCTCAAGTTGCTTAAAGTAGCGATCTTCTTTTTCATCCTTCAACAATCCCGCTAAACCCATCAATACAGACTCCAGCTGAAAAGCATCTGCAGCCAGCTTTCTTACCACAGACTGATCGATGGAAGTAGCCAATTGTTCAAAGGCGTCTGCATTTACTTTAGTGCCAAAACTACGTGCCAGCATCTGCAAAAATGTGGCTTCCCAGTCATTATTATTTTTAGTTAGGCTTTCTTCAATACGTCGGTATCGCTGTTCCAGTCGCTGGATGAATACTTTTTCCAGCCACATATCAATTTGGAAAGAATCTACTTGACTGATAGATTTCTCACAATTGATAAATTGATTGTTTTTGTAAGCAAATAGTCTCGTGTACGAGAGAATCAAATCATCTGGAACAAATAGAGCTACTTCCAATACCGGAATGTCAATTTCACTACGTCTGGTGATCTCTGCATCGTGTTTCCAGACCACATGGAGAATGACATTATCATAAGCTGGATCGTCATCGTGACCATGTTTATACCAGTCGCTGGATTTGATATGCATCTCAACATTTCCCGCCCATAACTGTTCATCAATGCTGACTTGAGCATTGAAAAAATCTGGACCAGAATGGTGATTGTGCTGACCTAAAGATTTAATAACAAGCTCATGACCTTTCGTCGTTTTGAGACTAAGGCCGCTTAGTTTTTTGAACTTCCAGAGATAATGGATGAAATCTTCACGCATGTAGCAAGGTTGGATTGCTAAAATAATGGATTCCTAGAGAGTTGGAAGAATTATTGTTTTTCCAGCATTGGAGTATGAATTCTTAAACCAACATTAATTGACTTCAACACAATTTTATTAAAGATTATAAATATTATTTTCTGGTTGCTCGCGATAATACTCAAGCAAGCCAAACGTTTTATTTCAACTCAGAATCTGGGTCATTTTCCAGCCATCCTTTTGAGGCCATCCACTCATCGTTGAAGAATTTACCAACGTAACGTGAACCGTGATCGTGGTACAAAATGACAACTACGTCATCCTTAGTAAACCCAACTTCTTCATGGATCTGTAACAAACCTTTAATGGCAGCTCCTGCACTATTACCTAGAAACATTCCTTCTTCTTTAGCGAGTCTTCTGGTGTAGATAGCGGCATCTTTATCAGTTACTTTGGTAAAACCATCGATAACCTCAAACCTCACATTAAGCGGCAGGATATCTTCTCCAATTCCTTCAGTGACGTACGGGTAAATTTCCTTTTCATCAAAAATTCCGGTTTCATGGTATTTCTTGAAAACCGATCCATAGGTATCGATTCCCCAGATTTTGATATCTGGATTCTTGCCTTTTAAATAAGTCCCAACACCCGAAATGGTTCCGCCAGTTCCAACGCCTACCACAAAATGGGTCACTTTACCATCTGTCTGTTCCCAGATTTCTGGGCCGGTGCTCATGTAATGCGCCTTACAATTCGACGGATTGTCGTATTGATTGACGTACCATGAATTTGGAATTTCTTCGCTCAATCGCTTACTGGTAGAATAATATGATTGTGGGTCATCTGGTGCCACGTCAGTTGGACAAACGTGAACCTCTGCTCCTACGGCACGAAGGATATCCATCTTTTCTTTGGATTGCTTGTCGCTCAATACACAGATCAATTTGTATCCTTTTATAATTGCAGCGAGTGCCAGTCCCATTCCAGTGTTTCCGCTGGTTCCCTCGATGATCGTACCGCCTGGTTTCAGACGACCGTCTGCCTCTGCATCCTCGATCATCATCAATCCCATACGATCCTTGACGCTGTTTCCTGGATTGAAGGTCTCATATTTGGCTAACACCAGACATGGTAGATCCTCAACCAACTTATTCATCTTTACCAAAGGTGTATCTCCTATGGTCTCCAGTATATTTTCAGCGTACTTCATGATCTTGTTTTGCCTTGCAAATTTAGGATTTTTGAAATAAGGTTTGTAGGTAAAATCAAGGTCTTATTTCTAGGGTAATGATTGATGGCTCTTTCGCTTTCGCGAAAGCGTAACAATTATCATCTATTCAAAACGCATAGCCTTGACGGGCGATATGCGACTGACGATATATGTGGGTATGATGAGCACCAAAAGGCAGATAAGGAATGTGCCTAAGTTGAGCAGCAGCACATGCCACCATGAGATGTAAACCGGTGCCTCAGTTACGTAATACGTAGATGGATCTAATGTCAGTGGCGCAAAGAAATACTGTAGTGCGACTAGCCCCAAACCTATGAGATTTCCCCAGAAAAGGCCTTTCAAAATCAAGCTCATGGCATTATACAAGAATATCTTACGGACGGTCCAGTCACTGGCACCCAGCGATTTGAGTAATCCAATCATACCGGTGCGATCTAAGATCAACACCAACAATGCCGTGATCATATTAATAATTCCAACAATCAAAATGATGGCTATAATACCGTAAACATTACTGTCCAATAATGCCAGCCATTGAAAAATGGTAGGATACTGATCCTTGATCGTTCTGGCATCCAACATCTGCGGGACTTTCAAAAACACGTCCTTACCAATCTCATCGATGTTCTCAAAATCATCAATAAAAACCTCAAACTTACCTATCTCGTCTTCATTCCATTTATTGATTTTCTGGATATTGCGTATGTCGCCTAGAATGAATTTCGTATCATATTCGGCAAGGCCGCTGTCATAGATTCCTATGACATTGAATGCTCTGGCTAGTGGTTCTTCATTTTCCTTCATGAAATAAGTAGGTGCCTTATCTCCTACCTTAAGCTGTAACCTGCGAGCAATGTCATCAGAAATCAAAATATCTTTTGAGGTAGCTTCTTGTGACACATCTGGCAATGCACCTTCTATCAGGAAATCGTTGAAGCTATCCCAGCGGTAGTCCGTGCCTACTCCTTTTAAAATCACACCTTCAAAATCTGTAGCAGTGCGAATCATGGCTCCTTTTGTAGCTACCGCCTGAACATGACTGACCTGTGATACACTCGAGAAATCTGGATAAAAGTCTTGATTGATACTGATGGGTTTGACCGTTGTGATCGAGTTGTTACGATCAAAAAGTGAGATGGTGATGTCGCCATTGAAGGCGCTCACCTTCTCCCGAATCTTTTTTTGCAGACCTACACCAGTAGCCACGGCAATGATCATCACAATCATTCCTATGGCAATTGCAGCGGTGGCGATTTTAATTATCGGCGCACTTACGCTATTTTTATATTCTGTACTATGCTGTACGCGACGCGCTATGAAATACTCTAGATTCACTCAATTCCCTTCAATTTTCAAATATACCATAATCGCTTGTGCTTTGGTGTTTACTTCCTGCGATGCCGGCATCAATAACAAAAATAAAACCCAGCCTAAAGAACTAGTCGATCTGCAATCAAACGCGATCGATAGCACCAAATTGTTGAAACCATTACAAAACAAACCTATCCCAGCAGCAGATCAATTAGCAACTTGGGTTAACCAGCTTGAGGGTAAAAGAGTTGCTGTGGTTGGAAACCAAACCAGCGTGGTAAGCAGTAGCTCTATGAAGGAGCGCCGCACTTGGGATCAGGCGATTAAAATGCGGTACGTACATATAGTAGACACCCTATTATCGCTCAATGTTGATGTGAGAAAAGTTTTTGCTCCTGAACACGGTTTTAGAGGTGATGCAGATGCTGGTGCCGCCGTTGCAGATGGAGTTGACCAGCGGTCGGGCTTGCCCATTGTTTCCCTTTATGGAAACAATAAAAAACCTACTAAGGCTCAACTGGCAGATGTAGACGTGATCCTTTTTGACATTCAAGATGTAGGTGCACGTTTCTACACCTATATCTCCACACTGCATTACGTAATGGAAGCCGCTGCAGAGCATAACAAAACAGTTTACATTCTTGACAGACCCAATCCCAACGGTCACTATGTAGATGGGCCTATCCTAGATCCTGAACACAAAAGCTTTGTGGGCATGCATCCAGTACCTGTCGTTCACGGCATGACTATAGGAGAATATGCACAGATGATCAATGGAGAAGGCTGGCTTGAGTATGGCAAGAAAGCCGAGCTTAATGTGATCACTGTAAAAGATTATACCCACGAAACTCCTTACGAGCTGCCCATCTCACCATCACCAAATCTGCCAAACGCTCAATCCATCAATCTATATCCGAGCCTATGCTTTTTTGAGGGAACCGATGTAAGTGTAGGTCGCGGTACAGATATGCAGTTCCAGGTGTACGGCTCTCCATCACTGGCCAAATACCGTGATTTTGCTTTTACTCCATCACCCAATCGTGGCGCTAAACGACCATTGTTTAATGGTAAAAAATGTTTTGGCGTGGACTTACGGGAATATCCGCAGTTAGATAAATTGAACCTAGAGTTTCTTGTTGACGCTTACGCGAAAGCGCCCTACAAACAATCTTTCTTCAACTCGTTTTTTACAAAGCTAGCCGGTACTGAAATCTTGCAACAACAGATCGAGAAAGGAATGAGCGCAGATGAAATTGCTGCCACATGGGAAGAAGGACTTGAAGATTTTAAAGCAGCTAGAGAGAAGTATCTACTATACGAATAACTTAAATCTCAATATTATGGAATCTTTCTTTGATGAACCTACCTACAATTCGTTGCGCGATCGCTTGCAACAAATAGATTCCAACAAAACTCCTGAATGGGGCAAAATGGATGCTGCACAAATGTTCAAACACTGCCAGTATCCCATTCAAATTGCTCTTGAAAAAGAAAAAGTTGTTGTGAAGTCCAATTGGTTTGCAAAAGTGTTTTTCAAAAAATCTTTGTATTCCGATAAGCCATTTCGTAAAAACCTGCCTACAGCACCATCCCTAAAAGTAGCCGATTCCAAAGATTTTGAAAGCGAGAAAGAAAAGTTGGATCAGTGGATGCAGGAATTATGGTACGACCGTGAGAATAATAACAGAAGATCTCATCCCATGTTTGGCAATTTCACTAAAGATCAATGGGGAAAGGTACAATACAAACACCTAGACCATCATTTTAGGCAGTTTGGGGTTTAATTAGAACCTAATTTACGATTCAACATCTGCCACAATCGATCTTTCAATTGTTGGATGTTGTATTGGCTTATAGCGCTTATGAACATGTACGGTGCACCGTCAAAAGCTCCTTGATCGTCAAGCATCTCTTTCATTTCGCCCATCAATTCTTCATCCAGCATGTCCGATTTTGAGATAGCAACAAAGCGCTCTTTATCCAGCATTTCTGGATTGTACTTGCGCAACTCATTAAGCAAAATCTGATATTGCTCGTTAATATCCTTTGCATCTGCTGGGATGAGGAATAGTAATGTAGAATTGCGTTCAATGTGACGTAAAAAACGGTGACCTATTCCTTTACCTTCTGCGGCGCCTTCAATAATTCCCGGAATATCTGCCATTACAAAAGTTTGGAAATCTCTATACTCAACGATACCAAGATTAGGTTTCAAGGTCGTGAATTCATAGTTGGCAATCTTAGGTTTTGCTGCGGTAACTACAGACAATAATGTAGATTTACCAGCATTGGGAAATCCAACTAATCCAACATCTGCAAGGATTTTGAGTTCAAAAGTTACTTCTAATTCTTCACCTTCAGTTCCTGGTTGTGCATAACGTGGCGTTTGTCTCGTGGAACTTTTAAAGTGCCAGTTTCCTTTTCCACCCATTCCACCTTCAGCGATGATAAATTCATCGCCGTCATCCAACACCTCATGAATGATTTGACCAGTTTCGGTATTTTTAATAACGGTTCCTAATGGCAAATCGATATAGATATCTTCACCATCCTCACCGGTACGGCGCTGTTTTGCACCGTTACCACCTTGCGCAGATTTGAAGTGACGCTTGTATTTAAAGTGATACAACGTCCAGAGATTCTTGTTCCCGCGGATAATGATATGACCACCACGACCACCATCACCACCATCGGGACCACCTTTCTCTACATATTTTTCCCTGTGTAAATGTGTACTTCCCTTACCGCCACGACCTGACTCGAGATGAACCTTAGTGTAGTCTACAAAATTTCCTTCAGTCATGGATTCGTTATTCGTTACTTGGTATCAGTTTATTGTATGCAGTAGATGGACAGAAAGTGAAAAAATATTAAAGTTTATCAAACTCTGCACTCAAGCGATCTGTGATTTTATCAATAGAACCTTCACCGTCCACGCCGTAATATTTATTTTGTTTCTGGTAGTAGTTTTTCAGTGGTGCCGTTTGCTGGTAATACACCTTGATGCGGTCTCTGATGACCTGTTCATTGGCATCGTCCACGCGACCACTGCTCTTTCCTCGTTCCAGTAATCTCTGTACCAGTACCTCATCATCTACCTCTAGCGCTACCATTCCGCTCACTTGCGTGTCTTTGCTTTCCAATAATTCGTCTAGAGATTTTGCTTGTGCATCAGTTCTAGGGAAGCCATCAAAGATAAAACCAGCTGCTTCAGGATGTTTCTCCACTTCAGCATTCAGCATTTTGATCGTGACTTCATCAGGAACCAGATTCCCTTTATCCATAAAGGATTTGGCAAGCGTTCCCAGTTCCGTTGCATTCTTGATGTTGTATCTAAATACATCACCGGTGGAAATGTGGATCAATCCATATTTCTCCTTAAGACGTTCTGCCTGTGTTCCTTTTCCTGCTCCTGGAGGTCCAAAAAGTACGATGTTTTTCATTGGTTTGGTCTGTACATAAAGTTCGGGCAGGTTGCGCCCTAGGTTATTATAATCCATGCCGTATCCCACGACAAATTTGTTCTCGATATTCTGCCCTACATAATCAATCTTCAGGTCCCGATTGTAAACCTCTGGCTTGAGGAACAAAGTGGCTATGTGGAGTGCAGAAGGATTTTGGCTTTTAAGCTTTCGCGAAAGCGCATCTACCGTCAATCCACTATCCACGATATCTTCCACAATAACAACGACACGATCACTTAAGTCTATATCCAGTTCCATGTCCAGCCTGATCTCACCGGTGGACGATGTTCCCGCATAGCTGCTCGTGCGCAAAAAACCAATCTCACAATCGCCCTGAAACTTACGGGTCAAATCTGCAAGCACTATATAACTGCCATTCAAAATACCCAAAAAGACAGGCTTTTTTCCCTTTAAATCTCTATTGATTTGGTAAGCTAGATTCTCTACCGCATTCTCAATTTCCTTAACACTCAGGAACGGTTTGAAATATAGATCGTGTAGTTTGATCACTATGGTAATTTTCTACAAAGATAAGGATTTGATGTAGGAGGTTTTTTGATAATGTGACTATTTCCTGCTGTTAGAATGAGCGTCTACGTTTTAACCAGCATGTTTCTTAGGGCGTTGCCTGCGGCCGTGCTTTCCGTTTCAATCTTTATGTCAATACTGCGATGAATGCAGTATTGTCATAAAGGATTTTCACTGCAATCACTAACGCGAGCCAGTTCAAATAATTTAGTAGAAACCATTACAGAACTTGTATTTTTATCGCATGGAACAGACGCTATTTTCTTCAGATTTTAGATTAGGTATTCTCGGCGGTGGACAGTTGGGAAAAATGATGTTGTACACCACCCGTAAATGGGACATTCAGACCTACGTGATGGACAGTGCAGATACGGCACCAGCCTTTGAAGGTTGTACTGTATTTTTTGAAGGTGATATAATGGATTATGAAGCCGTAATGGAATTTGGTCGTCAGGTAGATGTGCTCACGATAGAAATTGAGAATGTGAATGTACAAGCACTGGAAGATTTAGAAAAAGAAGGTATCGCGGTATCTCCTAGTTCCCATGTGCTGAACCTCATACGCAACAAGGCCACCCAAAAAACATTTTATCAAGAGTACAACATACCTACCGCACCATTTGAAATACTGGAACAACCCAGTTCTGATACAAATCGCAATTACCCATTCATCTGGAAAAGCGCCGAAGGCGGCTACGACGGCAAAGGTGTCAAAGTCATCAGATCTTCCAAGGATTTGAAAAACCTACCAGCCGAAGAATGTATTTATGAAGACATGATTGATTTTGAGATGGAGCTCGCAGTGATTGTTGCTCGCAATGCCAACGGCGACATGAAAACATATCCTGTTGTGGAAATGGAATTCCATCCAGAAGCTAACCAAGTAGAATATGTAATCTGCCCTGCGAGAATATCTGATGATGTTTCAAAAAAAGCACGCGATCTAGCCTTGAAAGTTTCTGAGGCTTTTGACCATGTAGGACTTCTGGCTGTGGAAATGTTCTTGACCAAAAGTGGCGAAATTCTCGTAAACGAAGTAGCGCCAAGACCACACAACAGCGGCCACTACTCCATTGAAGGCGCAGTCACAGATCAGTTTGAACAACAGGTACGCTGTGTATTGAATCTGCCGTTAGGATCTACAGACACCGTTCTTCCAGCAGTAATGGTAAACCTTGTAGGCGCCGAAGGTCATACTGGGAATGTTGTCTACGACGGAATCGAGGAAATTCTCGGGATGGAAGGTGTGACACCACACATTTACGGCAAGAAACAAACGAGACCGTTCCGAAAGATGGGACATGTGACTATCGTCGCTAAGGAAATTGAAAAAGCCCGTGAACTTGCTGAGGTTGTTAAGGGTAAGATTAAGGTAGTTAGTAGTACGTAGTAAACCTTATGGAGTATGTAGAATGTAGTATGTAGTATGTAGTATGTAGTATGGGAAATTGCCAAACTCACCTGAATAGTAATTATTAATTTAAGAAATTCATTCTAAAGAAGATCAACAGAATTCACACCTTTAGACAATTCCTGAGTAATAATTATTTTTTCGAATGCAGTACGCTGATCCTTCTTTCTTAAGGCGTACTAGAACTCACCTCTAAAGTTTTACCATTGTAGAACTTATTCCCTGTTAGGGCAAAATCCATTATATACTGTGCCATTTCTATGGGTTGTAGTGGTGCCTCGTAACCTGGAAAAGCTTCGGCGAGCATTTCTGTCTGTACTGCTCCCAGAGCCAATGTATTAAATGAAGGTCCGTTTTCTTTATATTCTTCTGCGAGAAGTTCGAAAAGTGTGATTACTGCGGCTTTTGCGCTGCTGTAGGCTGCAAGTCCAGGAAACTTGGCGCTGCCTTGAATGCCGCCCATGGAGCTTATTGCTACTACATGCCCATCACTTTTCATTAATGGTAGCAGAGCCTGAGTCAATCCTGATACCCCAAAAACATTAACTTCGTAGCAATTGAGAAAATCGGCTTTAGTTAATTCTTTGAAAGGCTTATTCACAAGCAAACCTGCATTGTGAATTAGAATATCAATGCGATCAAACTTCATGTTGATTTCTTCGGCAGCGTCTAGTATACTCTTCTCACTTGCAAGATCACAATGGACTGCAGTAATCTTATCGTTTTGCAGTTGATTAATGGAATTTTGCTTTCGCGAAAGCGCCATCACCCTATCACCATTGCTCGCAAATAATTGAGCGAGTTCAAATCCTATACCGCGGCTAGTACCGGTTATTACGACATTTTTACTCATTTGTTACTGGATTCATTTTTAATCCTTCCTCATTTACCATAAAGAAAATACCAGGAAAAACGGCATCGACAACTTCTGACATATGCTGAGCGTTCACTCCACTAATTTCATCACCTACTTTATGATATTCATCAAAATTTGTGAAATCAAAAGTGCTCAAGGTTTGAGATGGTACCTTGAAAACTTCGTAAAATGCATAATTATCTGAACGCACGAAAAGATTCATTTGCGCAGCAGCCTCCAATTTTGCAGTTACTACACGATTTTCATTTTCTTTATTGAAGATCTCGCCCATATTTGACGTATCGTAACCTGTCAAATAGGTGATGTAATCCTTGCCAACCATAGGCGTTCCCGTCATTTCCAAATTGATCATCGCCACTACATTCTCACCGCTAGCTTTCATTTGCTTTGCCAATTCACGAGATCCTACCAGTCCTTTCTCTTCAGCAGAAAACAATGCAAAAACTACCTTGCGTCTATTAAAATCAAGCTTCTTGAACATTTCTGCAATGGCCATAACACTAGCCGTTCCAGTAGCATTATCATTAGCTCCATTTGCAATACTGTCTCCAGCCACCGCCTGAATGATTCCTATATGGTCATAATGTGCACCGATGACTATGGTTTCCTTCATCAGCTCCTTATCGGACCCGTTCAAGACTGCTACGACATTGTTACCACTTGCTTTATCATTTTTAAAGGGTTGCATATAAGAATCGCCATAAGGCTGGATCCCTATTGATTCAAATCGTTCCTTCAAATATTTAGCTGCCATTTCTATACCTTCACTACCAGTATCTCTACCCATTAATTCATCGCTTGATAAATACTGAACGTCAATGGCGATTTGGGTGGCGTTGCTAGACGGCAGTTTTGCACGGTTCTTCTTAGAAGTAGTGGATGTATTATTGGATAAATCATTAATTCGGTTACTGGTTCCACAGGCTGCTATAGTTACAGCAACCAGGATAAAGATCATTTTTTTCATCAGGAAAATTTATTTTATAAAAATACGGAATTGTCTGCCGAATTTGAAAAGGATACAGATGGCGCTGTAAATAAAAACGCTGGTCATTCCTGACCAGCGCTTCAATATTCAATATGAATAATTGCTATACGTACATTACGATAGGATTCTCAATATAAGATTTAAAAGTTTGTAGGAATGCAGCGCCAGTGGCACCATCAACGGTTCTATGATCACAAGCCAATGTGATTTTCATCACATTTCCAATTACAATTTGACCATCCTTAACCACTGGTTTTTGTACAATAGCACCTACGGACATGATCGCACTGTTAGGCTGATTGATGATCGAGGTAAACTCTGTTATACCAAACATACCCAAGTTTGAAATCGTGAATGTACTTCCTTCCATTTCCTTAGGTTGTAGCTTTTTGTTGCGAGCCTTACCTGCCAGTTCTCTTACTTTACCACCTATTTGTTGCATGCTCATTTGATCTGCAAAAGGTAATACTGGAACCAATAATCCATCGTCAACGGCTACAGCAACACCTATATGGATATGCTTTGCAATTTTAGTAGCTGCATCTGTCCATGAAGTATTCACTTTAGGATGCTTACGCAATGCCATGGCAGCTGCCTTGATCACCATATCGTTAAAGCTGATTTTGGTATCTGGCAACTCGTTGATCGCCTTACGGCTCGCTATTGCATTATCCATATCTAGGTCTAACCCAAGATAATAATGTGGTGCTGTAAATTTAGATTGACCCAAACGCTTGGCAATCGTTTTGCGCATTTGAGAATTAGGAACTTCTTCCCATTCTTCTTCATCAACTGGTTGATAATCTTGAGCTGCAGCAGATCCACCTGTTGATGTTCCTGGCTTGTAATTCTCAATATCTTTCTTGATGACACGACCATTTTCACCACTTCCTTTTACAGAAGAAAGATCAATGCCTTTGTCTTCAGCCATTTTCTTAGCTAACGGAGAAGCAAAGATGCGGTCGCCATTACTAGTACTGCTGGATGATGATGATTCATCAGAACTTTTACTAGGACCAGAATAATCTGGAACTGAAGCCTGTTTTTTATCGGCCGTAGGTTCTGATTTGTTTTCTTTTTTAGAATCGTCTTTTGATTCCTGTTTTTTAGAGTCGTCTTTTTTGGATTCCTTTTTGGACTCACCAGAAGATTTACCTTTCATGTCAATCCCAGAAACATCAGTTCCCTTTGGACCTAAAATTGCTAATAAAGAATCTACAGCAGCGGTCTCTCCTTCTTGGATACCAATTTTAAGAAGTGTTCCTTTATAAAAAGATTCAAACTCCATTGTCGCCTTGTCGGTTTCAATTTCTGCAAGAATATCGCCTTCATCTACCTCGTCTCCTTCTTTCTTAAGCCATGATGCCACCGTACCTTCTTCCATGGTGTCGCTCAATCGCGGCATGGTAATGATCTCAACTCCTTCTGGTAATTCATCGCTTCCAGAATCTTCTGATTCATCAGAATCTGAATCGGATTTGTCTTCGTTCTCATCATCCTCAGATGATTCGTCATCATCAGACTCGTCAGAATCGCTGGTATTATCTGAATCGTCAGACTTTGATTCTTTCTTGTCTCCATCAGATGATCCATCCAATAGGCCAGAAATATCTTCACCTTCTTCTCCTAGAATACAAAGCAATTGATCTACCGGTGCGGTTTCTCCTTCTTGTACACCTATGTGAAGTAATGTACCGTTATAAAACGATTCAAACTCCATAGTAGCCTTATCGGTCTCGATTTCGGCAAGAATGTCTCCTTCTTCAACTTTATCTCCTACTTTTTTCAACCACGATGCTACAACACCTTCTTCCATGGTGTCGCTCAATCGCGGCATGTTGATTACTTCTGCCATTGATTATAGTTTTGAAGGTAAAAATGGATAGTCTTCTTGTTCATATACAGCGTCGTACATGAGGCTCTTTTCTGGGAAAGGAGATTCTTCAGCAAATTTCTCACACTCTGAAACTTTTGCTTTGACTCGTTTATCAATTTTCTTGATATCCTCTTCAGTGACTCCTTCTTGATCTAACAAGCGCTGTTTGACTTGTGTGATTGGGTCAATTTTTTGATATTCTGCAACCTCGTCTTTAGTACGATATTTTTGTGCATCACTCATCGAATGACCTCTATAACGATATGTTTTTAATTCTAGGAATGTTGGGCCGCCACCTGAACGTGCACGTTCGATTGCCTCATGCATAGCTTCGGCAACTTTTTCTGGATCCATCGCATCAACTGGTCCACAAGGCATCTCATAGCCTAATCCTAATTTCCAGATATCTGTATGGTTGGCAGTTCTAGCAACACTTGTTCCCATGGCATAACCGTTATTCTCTACACAGAATACCACAGGTAGATTCCATAACATAGCTAGGTTAAAAGTCTCGTGTAAAGATCCTTGACGGGCAGCACCATCACCAAAAAACGTCAATGTTACCGCATCGCGGTCGTGATACTTATCACCAAATGCAATACCAGCACCCAACGGAATCTGTCCACCGACGATACCGTGCCCGCCGTAGAAATTAAATTCTTTTGAAAAGATGTGCATGGAACCACCAAGCCCTTGGGAGGTACCGGTTGATTTTCCATACAATTCTGCCATTACACGCTTAGGATCAACACCCATTCCAATAGGTTGAACGTGATTACGATATGCTGTAATCATTTTATCCTTTCCTAATTCCATGGCGTGAAGTGCTCCAGCTAGTATGGCTTCTTGACCGTTATAAAGGTGCAGGAATCCACGTACTTTTTGTTGAATATAGACTTGTGCAAGTTTGTCCTCGAATTTTCTCCAGAACAGCATGTCCTCATACCATTTTAGTAGGACTTCTTTAGTTACTTTTTTCATGTATGGTAGTTGTTTTTATCTCGCTTTCGCGAAAGCGAACTAAATATCATCCATCTGGACAACCAGTTCGATCTTTTCTCAAAGGAAAACAAAAATAACTGAAAAAAGAATAAGGGAAAACCTATTGAGCGGTTAAATCCTTGCGAATTTTCTATAGGTAATTGCGGTCAAAAATGAGTGGTAGTAAATCTGCCAGTGAGCCTGATCTCGCTACTGTTCCCGATGCTCCCATGAAGAATATTTCAATGGGTTGATCTTGTCTTGACTCATATTCTGCAATGGACTGGCGGCAAGCGCCACAAGGTGGTACCGGTTTTTCAAAGCTATCATCCACGGGACTTGCAGTAATTGCCATTCTCACAATTGCAACGCCAGGATAGTTGGCTCCTGCGGCAAAAATAGCGACACGCTCTGCACACAAACCTGAAGGGTAAGCAGCATTTTCTTGATTATTGCCATGGATGATCTCACCGTTTTCAAGCATTAATGCACAACCAACGGTAAACTTGGAATATGGTGCATAAGCGTTTGACCTAGCAACGATAGCCTCATCCATAAGTTTTTGGACTTGTGGATCCAGCTCTTTTACGTTATCAAAAACATCGATAACCGTATTTATGGTAATTTGTTTGATAGTCTAGTATTCTAGGTACTCATCCCCAAAGTTAAACGTCAACCCAAAACGCAATGTTCCTTCCAAAGGAGAACGTACACGACTGGTAGAAAATAAGTAGGATAAATCTACATTGATTTCAGAGAACTGGAAACCTGCTCCCAAAGAAAGAAACTTACGGCCACCTTTTTCATCTGCCTCATTGAAATAACCTGTTCTTACTGCAAAGCTATCATCATAAGTATATTCTGCTCCCAGAGCCCAAGTTACTTCTCTCAACTCTTCTGCTCCACCACCTGGTGCATCACCAAATGACTGGAAAATTCCACTAAAGAAGCTAACATCATCGTCTTGACCTTCAATAATTTCATTAGGAACTCCATTATCGTTCTCGTCACCATCTTCTCTAATTGGTGGTGTAGGAACCAACAGTTTATTGAATTCTGCTGTTAAACCTATTTTGCTAAAACCGTCATTGAGATAAAAATCAATTCCACCACCTAGACCTAGGTTAGTTGGTAAAAAGTCTTCTCTACCACCAACGTCATAAGAAACTTTAGGACCTATGTTAGACACGTTAAAACCACCGCGATATCTACCATACATATTTCCAATAGGTACTTCTTCACTTTGATAATATCCAGATACACCTACACTAAAACTACTGGCAGCAGTTGCATCTTGATCTGTGGCTTGAAATCTAAGATCGCTTCGTAAAAAACGACCGGTAACTGCCATGGAAAATTGATCTGATAATTTTAATGAGTAGGAGCCGTCTAGTACAAATTCGTTAGGGTTTTCTTCAAATCCGTTTTCTCCGTCCTCCGTAATGAATATCGTCCCTAAACCAAAATACCTCAAACTAGCAGCAAAGGCACTTTGCTCATTGATACGGTTTGCATATACTAATTGTCCAATCCCTATATCATTTACAAGTTGCCCTAAGTATGGCGTGTATGCTACACCAATGGCTTGTTCCCGACTCATGAATGAATACTTTGCTGGATTCCATTGCTGGCTCCATGCATCTGGACTCGTAGCAACTCCCATATCTGCAAGACCTGCAGATCTAGGATCACCTGCAATTCTTAGAAAAGGCAGCGCCGTAGTAACAACTCTCGAATCCTGAGATCTCACTTGAGCTGCGGTTGGGACCATACCGGCAAAAAACATAACAATTACTAAAACTTGTAATAAAACTCTTCTCATGTAGGTGGTTTAATATTCGTAAATATATGGTAATGATTATTTATAGGATAACGAGTTTTTCAATTTTGCTCGCGGTCTCATTGGATAACGTACTTTTTACAGTAATCTTATAAATGTAAACGCCTTTTCCCAACCGCTGTCCAAAGTCGTCCACGCCATCCCATGTAATTTCTCTAGATGTAAATCCAGTTGTTGTTACGGTTTGGTTTTGGGACCATACAATTTTACCGGTGACCGTTAGGACTTGAACTTGCACTTCCAAAGGTTCAAAAGGTCTGTTGTGATTAAACCAAAACTCAGTGTAGGTAGTAAATGGATTAGGGTAATTTAGAACTCTGGTTAATTCAATCCCATCGCCACTGGCAACGACAAATTGAATTTCTTGCGTGGAACTGTTGTTGTAAGTGTCCCAGGCTTTTACAGTCAATGTATGTAGTCCTGGAGCTATCCCGCGTAATGGGAAGTAGACTTTTCCAGATGTGAAATCATCCACAGCCGCCTCATAATAGTCATTGAGCACAAATGGATTGGTCTCATCGCCGTCAATAATTCCTATAATATCATGTCCAATGCCGCTGGCAGTATTTATACCGCTTATATCATTCAAGAAGGCGAGAATAAATGGATTTTCATCTGTAATACCTCCAGAAACAAAGTTGCGATCGTTCATGAATAATTCAATCTCTGGACCCAAATCATCTTGAGGAGCATTTTCATTGATCCCGCCAATGCGAACATCTTCAGAAAAACCATTTTGATCTTCTGGAAGGTTATTTCTTTTAGCATAAAATGAGATTCTACCATTCCCTAAAGGAATTTGAGTGTCTCGAGGCATCACAAAATCAACGTTAAATAAACCATTCTCTACTGTTGCTTGTCCTCTAAATAAAACCTCCCCTTGTTGTCTAAAATCAATTTGTTCCAACTCACCATTGATTCTAATCCCATCATTTCCCAATGTGGTGCGCTCAATTTCTTTATCAAATACGGTAACACTTACCTCACCATTGTAATTAGCAATAAGATTACCTGATATGGTTCGAACTTCACCAGCTAAATTGACTCGATCCAAAGCTCTAAGTTGTGTGCTGTTTGCAACAGGTTGACCATTTACTTCGGTTAGAACTACTCTAGGTGATGGAAAGGCTAATTTTAATGCTGGATCTCCTACGAAGGCCACAACTCTACGTGTGCCATTATTAGCGAGTGAAGGATCTGTTTTTGCTAATCTTAAGGCTTCTGCCATTGAAATAGGTTCAACATTCTCAAACCCAAAAAGATACTCGTCAAGAGTATCATTCAAAGTCACGCCGGTAGATATAAATATTAATCTATTGGTAGCGACAAGAGCAATGGCACCACCATCGGGATTGAGGTAAGTACGTTCACCACCACTCACTCGTTGCGGGTTATCGTATCTCGTAAATTCACAAGTCACAGCAATAAATAATGGTAGCGTGGTGGGATTTCTCAACTGCTCTACAAGGGTCTGAGTTATAATAAATTCTTGAGCTAACCCGTCTTCATTACCATGTCCAAAATAATTGATCACCAGTGAGCCTTGCTCAAAGGCGTTTTTAATATCGTCAACTGCATCTGGATATCGAGGACCACCAGCAGTGCTGATTTGATTGTAACTATCAAGAAGAATCTTGCGCACATTATAGTCCGGTCTGTTGCTAAATATCTCATCACCTAAATCATTAACGCTCTTTTGCAAAATGGCATCTCCAACTATATCGACGTCATCACCTATCAAGGTGATATTATTACGCCATCTATCAAATGCAGGTACCGCTGTGTAGCTTTCAATTTTGTCCACCATTTCTCTAGCTTCCTGCACTGTACTCACTATCATGCGACCTACTGCAAGATCCATAAGATTATTGGTCGCAACAGTACCTTCTAACGGATCCATATAGGTAAAGAAGTCATCTGTGACATAAGAACTTGTCAACGACGTACTATTTGCTGAAAGAAATGATGGAACAATATTATCTTGAACAGGAATTCGATCTTTGTAGTCATAGCTGGTGTCACCAAACATATTCAAGTATTGAACACGTCTTGATGGATCTGAGGCATTGTCATATACATACTTCACAAAATTCCTGATAGCGCTGATATCTTGCCTTCCTTCAGAAAACTCACTGTAGATCTGATCCAGCAAAACAACTTTTACATTCAAATTGCTTTCTCTAACATGATAATTTGCTAGTCTTTGAGCTTGGCTTTGTAGAAATTGCGGAGTGATAATAAGGTAATCTACATCTCTAAAATTTCCCGAAACATCGTTGAAAATAGTTCCCTTTAGATTTTGATTTGCAACTCTTGAATTATTAACGCTGATGGGTGCAAAAAAATCTGATCTATCTATAGCAATAAATTTACGAGCAGTTCCCAGGTTGCTGATAAATGAGAAATCACTGAGACTCTCTGTATTTTCAATTTTTGTAATGTTGAATCGATCGGTTACTTCCCATACTTCACTAATAGCAGCGGCCTTACTAAATTGATATCTACCTACGCCGCTTGATGTAGAAGCTTCTGGAACGGTAAAAGAAAATTGCTCACCTATACCTGTCAAGGATTCAAAGGCATCGATTCTTATATAATCAAGGTATCCTTGTGACGCTGGTATTCCAGCATTATTATAAGTCAAAGCGACCGATACGTCACCGTTAGAAAGAGTCACATTATTATTAAACAGCAAGGCTCTTCTTGCGACGGCAATATTATCGTTAGCCAGTCCTGTAAAAGTACTGGTGCCTAACGATTGTCCATTGATGGTAAAACTCATACTGGTCGACACATCACTAATGGCACCAGTAGTGATACGAACAGTAGCAGGTCTACTGCTAATTAAATTATTGAACTCAAATTCAAAAGTTTGTTCTGGCTCAATAGAAAATCGCTCACCATACCACAACCTTCCTATCAAACCTATATTGCGTTCATCGACCTCATGAAACTTAGTGGATTGATAGTAATCATAGGTCACTGTTGCATTACTATTGCTATTGATTTGAGGCAGTACACGTTTTCCATCACCACCGCTGGCTGTGATGTAATAAATGGATTCGTCAGTGTATGGGTTGATAAAACTGTCATTCTCTGCCACATATTCTGTGTCTGTAGCCACTCCATAAAAAAGAATCTCATCGCCAGAATCAAACCGGCCATCTGCAGCTCCGGTAACTGAAATAGCTATTTGTGCAGGATCATAGAATTCGTTTTCGGCATTTACTAATGGTAGTGATGTACCACCTTGACCATAAATTTTAATTCTTCTTGGATCGATATTTGAAACATCCATTCCTAGATTATCCAAGAAAGCTCTAGTGATGCGATGTACACCTGTTTTATCCACTCTAAACTTGAACCAGTCACCACTCGCCAGAGCAGAATTAGTGAAATTGCTGTTTTTTGCAATTGCTTCGGGTGAAGCTGTACTGTAGGTAACTGTAAAGGAATTGATTCTACGATAGGAATTGCCATCCTTATAGATGGGATTGAACTGAATGTGGGCATAATTACGCTTTCGCGAAAGCGCATTACTCAAAACCATTTCTGCACGACTTGGAATTTGTGATCTATCAAGATCTAAAAGTTCAGAACTAGGAATTGTTTGCGTGTCGATATTCGAAAAATTTGCCGATAATGGATCTATTTTACCATTCGTCGATAAAAGCTGTGAAAAAATTAATTTTTCAGAATCGTATACAAATCCGTTTTCAAAATACGGCAAATCAATACTTTGATCTCCTACTTGATAAGAAGTACTACCATTCCATTCAAGGTTGACTGTTTCTTGCTGAGCAAGAGCAATCGTAGTAATGATAAGGAATACAAGAGTAAAGAAGTGTTTCATCTAAGGAATAAACGTTGTGCTCGTGGAGATATTATCCCTTCGATTTTAAAAAAAATAGATACCGGTAAAATAAACAAGCTTATGAAACGTTTTTTATTTTTTAACAGCGCAACTTTTTTAATCTACGCAAAACCCTATCATCTATAAAGCGAAGTTATTATATTGCGTCTCGATTTTCAAATCATAATAGTAAATGAAAAACTACTCACTATTTAATCTAACGGTAATTGCAGTTTGTTCCATCCTTATGGTAAGCTGTGGCGGCGGTAATGATTACTCAAATACATCTCGAGGTACAGGTTGGGATGTCACAGGTAAAAATGGCTTTGAACTAAAAACAAACTATAAAGATCAGGACGCCGCTCCAGGACTTGTGTTTGTTGAAGGTGGAACTTTTACCATGGGTCGTGTCAAGGATGATCCTATGCATGACTGGAACAATACTCCTAATCAACAACATGTTCAATCTTTCTACATCGATGAGACTGAGGTCACTAACGGTATGTACCTGGAAATGCTTGACTGGGTAAAGAGAGTTTTCCCACCAGAAGATGAGCAATACAGAGGCATCTACAACGGCGCTGTACCAGACACATTGGTATGGAGAAACCGTTTGGGGTACAACGAGGAAATGACCAAGAACTATTTGCGTTTTCCTTCTTATGCCAACTATCCGGTAGTAGGTGTATCATGGATACAAGCAGTTGAGTTTTGTAACTGGAGAACTGATCGTGTTAATGAAAAGATTCTTGTAGATCAAGGCTACGTGCCAAAAGATCAACTAGGTAAAGCTACCGCAAGTGAATTATTCAACACAGAAACTTATTTAAATGCACCAACATTAGTTTACGGTGGAAACGATTCCATCACAAGAGGTGGTCGTGCATCTGAGCGTCTTGAAAAGGAACGCGGTAAACTAGCAGAGCGTCGTGAGACAGACACTACAGGATTATACGTAAGAAGAGAAGATGGAATCCTTTTACCAGGTGCTTACCGTTTGCCTACTGAGGCAGAATGGGAATATGCAGCTTTGGGATTAGGAAGTTTGAGAGAATACAATGCCTATAGAGGTAGAAAGAAATATCCATGGGATGGTCAATATACTCGTAGCGGTAGTCGCAAAAACAGAGGTGATCATTTAGCCAACTTCAAGCAAGGTGATGGAGATTATGGTGGTATCGCAGGATGGAGTGATGATGGAGCTGATATTACAGCGCCTATCAAATCTTATGAGCCTAACGACTTTGGAGTGTACGACATGGCAGGAAACGTATCAGAATGGGTAGCAGATGTTTACCGTCCTATCGTTGATGACGAGTTTAATGACTTTAACTACTATCGTGGTAACGTGTATACAAAAAACAGTATTGGTCCTGATGGCAAAGTTGAAGTAGTATCTGCAGACTCCATCGATTACGACACGTTGAGTAATGGTAAATTAATTGCCAGAACGATTCCAGGAGAAATCAAGCAAGTTGCCGTTGATGATGAAGAAACTTATTTGAGAACGAACTTTGATCGTAGTGATAACAGAAACTTCCGTGATGGTGATGCACAGTCCTCTAAATTCTTTGGTACTGGTGACGAACTAGATCCTGATCAAAGAATGTATGATTCACCACAACACCGTGTAAGCGTTGATGCAGATGGTAATGTGATTAGAGAATACGACCAGGCAAACACTAGAAGCACACTTATTGATAATGAGGTGCGTGTTATAAAAGGTGGTTCATGGAGAGATCGAGAATACTGGTTGGATCCAGCGACTCGCAGATTCTATCCACAAGACATGGCAAAGGATGACCTAGGATTCCGTTGTGCAATGTCAAGAATTGGATCAAAATCCAAAAGTTCTAAAAGTCCACGTAACTAGTTAAGAGTTACTGTATATTAAATATTGAGCCGAATTCCTTTTGGAATTCGGCTTTATTTTTTGATCACATTTCAAATTAGAGTGCTTAATTTTATTTCATGCAATTAAGAGAATTATATAAACGCTTTCGCGAAAGCGAGGGAATATCTACTGATACGAGAACCTTAAAAAAAGGTGAACTATTCATCGCATTGTCCGGCGAAAACTTTGACGGTAACAAATATGTTCCCACAGCAATGGATAACGGCGCTCATCACATCGTGTGCAGCGATGCATCCTATCAGGAATATGATAATGTTACGGTTGTGAGTGATGCTCTGGAAACGCTACAGAAACTTGCAAATTATCACAGGAAAGAATTGAATATACCTGTCGTTGGTCTTACTGGCAGTAATGGTAAAACCACAACAAAAGAGCTCATTGTGAGCGTACTTTCACAGCAATACGAAGTGACGGCAACTAATGGTAATTTCAACAACCACATAGGTGTACCGCTCACATTACTTTTATTCAATGAAGAAACTGAGATAGGTGTTGTGGAAATGGGAGCTAATCATCTCAAAGAAATAGCGAGTCTTTGCCTAATAGCAGAACCCAATTATGGGTTGATCACAAATTTCGGAAAAGCACATTTAGAGGGATTTGGTAGTTTAGAAGGCGTCAAAAAAGGCAAAAGTGAAGTTTACGATTTCATCGCTGCAAATGCTGGTAAAGTAATGGTGAGACAGCAGGATGAGGAACAACTCGCGAGAAGTGAAAAAATATCGAGACGATTGGCTCCTATTTTGAAAATTGAGAATTCTCAACCCTTAATATTACAATGGGATGAGGCTATATTTCAAACCAATTTAACTGGTGCTTACAACGTAGGCAACATGGAATTAGCAGCTGCTGTAGGACTTGAGATGGACATCTCAAAAGAAAAAATAATTAAAGGTCTCACTGACTACGCTCCTAAAAACAATAGGTCTCAAATCATTGAACAGAAAGGTCATGCTATAATTATGGACGCTTATAATGCTAACCCGACAAGTATGCGAGCCGCTCTTGAAAATCTTGCTGGACAATCTGGACACAAGACAGCAATTCTGGGAGATATGTTTGAATTAGGAGATTATGCAGAAAAGGAACATCAAGATATTGCTGATCTTGCAAATCAATTGAAGATAGATCGCGTCATTCTTATAGGTGATAATTTCTATAAAGTTTCTAGTACTTCTCTTGAAAAATATAAAAGCTTTGAATCCTTTGCAGAATCAGATCTAAAGTTAAGCGAAGCAGATAAGAGCGTGATTCTAATTAAAGGCTCTCGCGGCATGGCACTAGAGAAAGTTCTTAAACTTATTTAAGAGGTATAAAAAAACCTGAAAGAAATTCTGCTTTTTTCTTTTGTCAAATTATAATTTATGTAAATTTGCCACCGCTTTAAAAGCATACGGTACCTTAGCTCAGTTGGTAGAGCAATGGACTGAAAATCCATGTGTCCCTGGTTCGATTCCTGGAGGTACCACAGCAAACCCGATCGCGTTGATTGGGTTTTTTGTTATAAGACATTAGTCTTTTTAATTGTGGGATTAGCTCAGTTGGTTTAGAGCGCTACCTTGACAGGGTAGAAGTCACTGGTTCGAATCCAGTATTCCACACGATTCAAGTAGTATGATACTGGCAGTAGACATAGGAAATACCGCCATCAAACTGGCAGTTGTTGATGATATCACCGTTTACGATCTCATTCGCTCTTCTGAAAAAGACTTCATCGCAGACGTCAAATCCTTTTGCAAAAGCTATCCAGACCTAAAAGATGCTTGCGTTTGTCAAGTTGGCGCTATAGACATTAAACTTTTACATGGTTTAGAACGTCTATTGAACGTGACCTACATTACAAAGAAATCAAAACTCCCTTTTCAAAATAACTATCAATCTGATAGCTTAGGAAATGACCGTATAGCATTAGTTGCCGGTGTTGTGAAAGATAAAGGACAGAACACGCTCATTATTGACGCAGGAACTTGTGTTACCTATGATTTTATTGATGAAACAAATACCTATCATGGCGGTGCTATATCGCCAGGCTTGAGGTTAAGGTTTGAATCATTACATAATTTTACTGAAAACCTACCGTTATTACAAGCGGAATCCAATCAACAATTGATAGGAAACACCACCCAAACCAGTATTCAAAGCGGAGTGGTGAACGGTCTAGCTCTAGAGATCAAGGGCATGGTCAAAAAATATAAAAAGCAACATCAAGATCTTAACGTAATTATAACCGGCGGTGATGCAGATCTATTGGTAAAGCAGTTGAAAAACCGTTTCTTTGCCACGCCTTTTTTGATGCTATATGGCATCCATAACATTTACAAAATCAATTCATGATTAGAAGTATTTTCACCGTGATATTCCTTTTAGCCTTAACAGGTAGCTGGGCACAATCACGTACTTCCTCACCTTACTCCTTTTTCGGGTTGGGACAGCAAACATTTAGAGGCACCATCGAGAATCGTAGCATGGCTGGAATACGCAGTTATGCAGATAGTATTCACTTAAATCTTCAAAACCCAGCGTCATATAGCAAGCTCAGGCTTACTACCTATGCCATAGGATTGGAACACACAGAAACTTTTGCAAATTCAGATGAAGGTAGCGATCAATACGATGCGACTTCCATAGAATACTTGAGCATCGGTATTCCTGTAAGTCCTAAAACTGCTTTTGGTTTTGGTTTGATTCCTATTCAGTCTGTTGGGTATAGGATAGGTAATTTTGAATTGCCCCAATATTCTAATTTTACAGGTGAAGGATCGCTCAATAGAGCATACTTCAGTATAGGTCACGAGTTATTTAATGGCTTGAGTATAGGTGGAGAATTTAGATACAACTTTGGAGAAGAACTTAATTCTTCAAGCGTCTTTATTCAAGGTATCGAACAAGGTACCAATGAAACCAATGAAACAGATCTAAGTGGCGTATCCTACAACCTAGCTCTTAACTATGATACCATACTATCAAATGGTCATAGCTTTAACGCATCGGTCGTGTACCAACCAGAGTCAGATATTTCTGCTAGAAACGTACGTAGCTTGAGTACTTTTTTCCTTTCAGGATTGATAGAAACTAATGTCAATACTGTAATTGGAGATGAGACTAAACAAGACTTGAAGTTACCACAAGAGCTAACCGTAGGCTTTGGTTATGGGATGCCACGCAAGTGGAATGTTGCTGCAGAATATTCCTTACGTGGATCCAGTTCCAGCGCTTCCAGATCTTTCGCTCCAGACAACAGTTCGTTTACTGATGCTTCTTCCTATCGTGTAGGTGGATATTATATCCCAAATTATAATAGTATCTCAAGCTATTGGGATAGAATCGTTTACCGTGCTGGTATCCGCTATGAAGAGAACGGCCTTATCATCAACGATGAAGAGATCAATGAGTTTGGCATATCTTTTGGATTAGGATTACCAGTAGGACGCACAGGAGCTTTCTCAAATGCAAACATTGGATTTGAATTAGGACAGCGTGGTACTGAAAATGCAGGATTAATAAAAGAAAATTTTGCAAGCATATCCATCGGTTTATCATTGAACGACCGCTGGTTTGTAAAAAGAAGATACAATTAGAAACCAATTAACAAAACACGATAAAACCATTACTATGAAAAAGAAAAGCATCTTACTGGTAGCAATAGCCGTTTTTAGTTTCGCTTTCGCGAAAGCGCAAGAAGCAGACGACTGTACGGTAATGCTTCAAATCTTTGCAGAAAATGCAAAAGCAAGAAGTTATGATGAGGCTTTTAAACAGCTAGATCCACTTGTAAACAAATGTCCGGACGCAAGTGCTGCCATTTACCAGTACGGCGAGCGCATCTATGAGCACAGACTGAGACAAGAAATAGGAACTGAAATGGATAATGCCAAAGGGCTTATCGCGATGTTCGACGGTCAGATCAATAGATTTCCAGGAAAAATCAACGTCAGTAAAAAGATGGTTGAAAAAGCTCGTGCGATGTACAAGTACAACATAGGTACTGAAGATGAGGTATATGCCATACTAGATAAAGAGTTTAGAGATAATCCAGAGGAGTTTACAGATCCTAATGCGATGATCACCTACTTTAAGCTAGTTGAAAACCGCTACGAAGCTCAAAAAATTGATCTTCAAGGATTCTTTGATATTTATGATGAGTTGACTCTTCAAATTGAAAATGTTCAAGATGAAAGAGGTATGATCCTTAACAACTACATGGATAAAGAAGCGACTGGCTCTTTGACTGAGGATGAGCAAAGCGATATGGAAGCACAGGAAACTAACATCAAGAACTACGGTATCGTGATGGGAAGCGTAAATGCTACACTAGGTTCCCTTGCAGATTGTGATAAACTTATACCGCTATATGAGGCAGAATTTGAAAACAAGAAAACTGATGAAAAGTGGTTATCAAACGTTCTAAGAAGATTACAAGCTAAAGAATGTACAGATGCACCATTGTATATAACATCAGTAAAAGCATTACATGATATTAACCCAAGTGCTAAAACTGCTTATGGTTTAGGTAACATCGCTACAACTCAATCTGAGAAATTCAAATATTGGGATCAAGCTATATCCTTAGGTGTAAATAAAGATCTAGAGTCTAGAATTCACTACAAAAAGGGAATTGCTTATAAAGATCAAGGTCAATACAGTAGTGCAAAAAGAGAATTTATTGAGTCTAACAATGCTAAGCCATCTTTTGGATCACCATTCCTTCAAATTGCAAATATGATTGCAAGTAGTGCTAATAGCTGTGGATCAACCATATTTGAGAAAAGAGCGATCAACTGGGTAGCAGCACGATATGCAAATAAAGCGGCAGCAGTAGATCCTTCCATAAAATCTAATGCAGCACAAGCGGCAGCTAGCTATAATGGTAGAGCACCTCAAAAGCAGGATATCTTCATGGATAACATGTCTGGTAAGACCATCACTTTTAGTTGTTGGGTTGGAGAATCAGTTAGAGTACCATAAATGATAAGAATTCAAAACATTCTAAAAATAACGATCACGGCAATAGCCGTGATCTGTTTTTTGGCATGTACAGATAATTTGGAAGAGATTGCCAAAATGAATACAGTCTCCAATGAACCTACTAATGAGGTTGAAAATATGCTATTGAAGCATACAGATAGCGGTCGATTAAAAATCACTCTTTCAGGAAAATTGATGCTTGATTACTCCAACGATGAGTTTCCCTACACAGAATTTCCAGATGGATTGAAAGTAGAGGTTTATGACACCAAAGATTCAACGGCGGTGAATAAAACGACTATAACGTCAGATCATGGAGTGATCTACAATGAGACTGATCTCGTGGACCTCACAGGAAATGTAGTTATAGAAACAACAGATGGTAATAAGTTCTATGGTGATCAATTATATTGGGATCAAAAATCCAAGTGGATTTTTACCAATCAACCATTTAGAACTGAATTGAATAACAGCAGTCAAACTTCTGGCGATATTATAGATTCTAATGAGAAACTAACCGAAGCTCTCGTGCGCAATGCTCGAGATCAATATTATGTAAAACCAACTGATGGGTAAATTCTTCAAATACTTTGAGTACGCTTACTTATTTTTTGCTGTACTATTTATAATAACAGGCATCTATGAACTGGGCGCGTCGCCACAACGTTCCTACATGCTATTTGGAATGGCGGCGCTCGCCATTTTTATGTTTTTCTTCAAGAGACGTTTTCGTCGTAGATTTGAAGATCGCAACAAACCGTAATGTTCGAACAAATTCTTCTTATCATAAGCATGCTCATTTTGAGTGCTTTTTTCTCTGGAATGGAGATCGCTTATGTTTCCTCTAACAAGATCCACATTGAGCTGGAAAAACGCCAGCAGGACTTTATTGGCCGCGTGTTACGAAACCTGACGGCACAGCCTTCAAAGTTTATCATCACAATGTTGATTGGTAATAGTGTAGCGCTGGTAGTCTACGGTTTTGCGATGGGTGATTTGCTCACCGTACAACTGGCAGAATGGTATCCACCACTAGTTGATAATGCCTTTCAACTGCTATTGCTTCAAACTGTTATCTCGACGTTGGTAATTTTACTTACTGCAGAATTTCTGCCTAAAGTATTCTTCCAGATTTATGCCAACGAGCTTCTCAAGTTTTTTGCCATTCCAGCATATATGTTTTACCTGTTATTTTGGGGTATATCATGGTTCTGTATTCAATTGTCAGACTTTGTTTTGAAAACTTTTTTCAAATCCAAAGGCGATGAAATCCAGCTTTCCTTTTCAAAATTGGAGTTGGGAAACTACATCACAGAGCAAATGGAAAGCGCCCAAGAGCAGGAAGATGTAGATACTGAAATTCAGATTTTTCAAAATGCCTTGGATTTTGGAGGGCTTAAAGCTCGCGAGGTCATGGTGCCTAGAACTGAGATGGTGTCCGTTCAGGAAAGTTCTGAAATTAAAGAGTTAAGCAAAAAATTTGTCGCCACAGGTTTGAGTAAAATCTTGACTCATGTGGATACAATGGATGATATCACAGGATACGTTCACAGTTTTGACCTGTTCAAATCTCCAGAAGAAATTACACAAATACGTCGTGATGTGATCAATGTTCCAGAAACCATGCTGGTCAAGGATGTATTAAATATACTCATCAAACGCCATAAAAGTATTGCCATAGTTTTAGACGAGTACGGCGGTACTTCTGGGCTCATCACAGTTGAGGATATTGTGGAAGAACTATTCGGTGAGATTGAGGATGAGCATGATTCTGATCAACTCATTGAGAGCCAGTTGAGTGATACCAGCTTTAAATTAAGCGCTCGACTAGAGGTTGATTATGTAAATGAACGCTTCAAACTGGATCTTCCAGAAAGTGAACAGTATGAAACTCTAGGTGGCCTGATTGTTCACGTTACAGAGAATATCCCAAATGAACAGGAAGAGGTAATTGTGGAGCAATTTGCATTCAAAATTCTAGAGAAATCAAATAACAAAATTGACCTGGTAGAACTCAATATCATTCCTGAAGAATAGTTGTCAGATTACTAATTGAGAACTTAACTATTCTTGTTTAAAGCAATGTTTGAAAATGAGTTCGCTTTCGCGAAAGCGTAACCAGATACATCATGCACAACCACAAGTAATTAACTATCCAGTTCTCTAAGGACTTTTAAAGAACTTTCAACTTCCATAATTGAGCGGAAAACGCTATTTTCGCCACCGTTTAAATTTAAAATACAGAGCATGGCCATTTTAGGTAAAATCAGGTCTCAAGGAGTTATTCTGATTATCATTATTGCACTAGCACTTTTTGCCTTTATCATAGGTGACTTGATACGTCAAGGAAGTTTTACTAGCGAGGATCAAAACGTTATAGGTTATGTGGGCGATACAGAACTTGATCGTCAACAATTCACCAGACAGGTTGAAGCGAGCATGAATCAACGTGCTGGAATGTCAACGATACAAGCCGTTAATGGTGTGTGGGAACAACAAGTTCGTGACGCTGTGTTAAAGCAACAAATCGATGAAGCCGGTATTCAGGTGACTGATGAAGAGGTTTCTAATTATATGAAAGCAGCTTACGCTAGATTTCCTCAATTTCAGGACGAAAACGGTCAGTTTTCTGATGCTCTTTTTGCGCAGTACGTGAATCAAGCTGCAACTCAAAACCCACAAGGATGGGCGCAAGACCTTGCCAGTGCAGAAAATCAAGTACGCCAGCAAAAACTTTTTACACTACTTAAAAGTGGTGTTATTGGAACTAGAACAGATGGTGAGTTTGCCTACAGATTAGAAAATGACAAACGTGATTTTCAATACGTCAATATACCTTACTCTAGCATATCAGATTCTGCTGTAGAAATTATCAAATCTGACATTAAAGACTACATCAAGAAAAACGAGAAGCAATTCCAGGCAGATGCTCAACGTGACATTGAGTATGTTTTGTTTGAGGATAAGGCGTCAACAGAAGATGTAACTGCTATCAACAAAGAATTAAGTTCTTTGATAGGCAGCAAAGCCAATCAATATAATGAGCAGACTAAGAAAACCGAATCTGTAGCAGGTTTGAGAGACACTCAGAACACAGAATTATTTATTAACGCAAATTCTGATCTTCCTTACTCCAATCGATACACAATGGTTTCTAGCTTGACTCCATCGCAGCGTGAATTGACTAATTTAAGTGTAGGTGAAATTTATGGCCCTTACAACGATGGCGAATTTGCTAAGATCTCTAAAATTGAGGATAAAAAAACCATCAATGACAGTGTCAAGAACAGACACATACTAGTCTCCTTTGCAGGCGCATCCAGAGCTGGATCTGATGTAACTCGTGATAAAGCTGCTGCAAAGAAAATGGCAGATAGCATTCTAGGAACCATTGGTCAAAGCAAGGATAACTACGATGAGAAATATGAATATTATCAGGAGAACGAACCACAAATCCTAGCACAGGATTTAGGTTGGGTAGTTTATTCAGGTAATGCAGCTCAATTTGCTCCAGGTTATACCAAATTTCTTTATGCGAACAACGAAGGTACTGTTGGTGTGGCAGAAAGTGATTTTGGTTATCACGTAATTAGAATTGATGAAACAGCTGGTGCTGGAGAAGCTATCAAGCTTGCTACCGTTGCAAAAAGAGTTAACGCATCAAAGTCAACAAGCAAATCATTATACACTAAAACTCAAAAATTCCAACAAGCGGCAGAATCTGGAGATTTTGACGAGCTAGCTAAGGAATACGAGGTTACAGCAACACCAGTAAGAAACCTTAAAGCTCTGGATGAAAGTCTTCCTGCTTTAGGTCGTAATCGTGACATTGTAAAATGGTCGTTCAATAATGATCGTGAAGTTGGTGATGTGGAACGTTTTGAAACTACTCAAGGTTATGTGGTCGTTAAGTTATCACGAGTAAGTGAGGAAGGTTTGATGACTGTGGAAGAAGCTAGTCCTAAGGTAACTCCTATCTTAAGAAACAAGAAAAAAGCAGAGATGATCAAAGCTAAGATCAATTCTACTGACTTGAATACTATCGCTACCAATCAAAAGCAACAGGTAAGCACTGCTAATGCAGTAAACCGTATGTCACCAGTTCTTGCTGGTGTAGGTCAAGAGCCTAAAGTTGTTGGAACGGCATTTGGCCTTAAAGAAGGACAAACCTCTGCTCCTATTGCAGGAGACAAAGGTGTTTTTGTGATCAAGCTTACAGGTATTGATAATGCTCCTGATCTTGATAACTACACAAATGATTCTAGAACTGTGGCACAACGTACGGCTAATCAATCAACCTCTGCGTTGGTTGAAGCTTTGAAAAAAGCCACTAAGATTGAAGACAAAAGATCAGTATTCTACTAGGATTCTGAGCTAACCATAAAAAACGCCTTTTCATTAATTTGAAAAGGCGTTTTTATTTGTACCCACCAATCACTCAGGATTTACCGTATTCTTAAAATTCCAATTTAGAAGAATCCATCAATCTAAAACGACATCGTTCCAGCTGTAAATCTGCGTGAATCCTTTGCCAACGAAATATTGTTGAGCAATTTCATCTCCAGTAACCATAACATAATCGCCACCCCAACCGCCTAAGGATTTGATGGCACCTACATATTCTGGAAACTGGGCTTTTTTTACGGGTTGCATTAGTATCAATTCACCAATGATTGCCTCGTGCTTTTGCAGTAATTCCTGAAAAGCTGATAAATCAACTTCGGTTTCTAGGAATGTCTTGGGCATTTCATTCAGTCGGTCTCTGTTCTCTTGAGTTAGATTGTCAGGATTGAAGCTGGCAATAGAGTCACGACTGTCCTGCTTTTGATTGAGGTACACAAAGAACAAATGATCTTTAAATTCTGGCTGATAGCTTATAGGAACAACTTGCGGTTGTCCGTCGTTATAATTATATACTATAGGTGAGTCGGCTTGTGCGCAGGCGATGTCGTAACCACTACCGCCAAAACATTTGAACTGCAATTCATAAGGATCGCAACCCAACCATTGAGACACCATGGAAATAAGCGTCGAACTAGTTCCCATACCCGATTTATAATCAAAGTCCAACTGAGTGGTAGCTTCAAAACCATTGCTAAAATTAACCAAACCAACCAGCTCCAGTGCAGTTCTCAAAATTTCAATCAGTTTTTTGGAAACATCACTTTCACCCTTAAACCTCACGTCAGTGATTTGCTCTATTTCAAAAGAATCTTGAAACCAAATTGTTCCATCCACATTGTAACTCGTCCACTGTATGCTTTCATCAGATCGTGGTACGATTTCAAGCCGTTGGTCAAGTTTGAGCGGTATGGCAAGTGCATCCACGTTATCGAGAACGGCATATTCACCAGTAAGTAAAAATTTACCGTGAGCCGAAAACGAGGCTTTCTCAACTTTAAATAACGAAGTAGCTGTTTCCATTAGCGCATTTTTGCAAGCGATTCTTTCAAGGCGGAAAAACTGGGTGTTTTATCCTTGAATTCTTTTCTCAACGCTTTTTTCTCGGCATCAGCGGCTCCAATTTGTTCCAGCATATTGGTCAAATGCATTTTCATATGACCTGATTGGATTCCAGTGGTTACCAATGAATGGAGTGCCGCAAAATTTTGTGCCAATCCACAGACTGCGGTAATCGACATTAATTCCTGTACATTGGGCTGTCCCATGATTTGAAGGGATAATTTGGCTAATGGATGTATAGATGTTAGACCACCAACAGTTCCCAGCGCCAGCGGAAAATCTGCTTCAAATGTAAAAACCTCATCTTCTACACTCGCGCTGGTTAGACTGCGGTACTGACCACTACGGGCCGCATACGCATGTACTCCAGCTTCTACTGCTCGAAAATCGTTGCCGGTTGCCAGTACGACAGCATCGATTCCGTTCATTATTCCTTTGTTATGGGTGACCGCGCGATAAGGCTCTACCGTGGCAATCTCCACTGCTTCCACAAATTTGCGAGCAAATCCTGCACCTGTAACACCGTTTATCGTGCCTATATCTTCCACAGGACATGAGACCTTGACGTTCACCAGGCATTCTGGGACGTAGTTACTCAAGATGGACATGATCACTTCTGGTTGGGCGATGGAGAAACCTTGAAAATCAGCAGCTTTTTGTTTGAACGTTGTTGCCAGTTGCTCTAGGACTGTGTTGATGAAGTTGGCGCCCATCGCATCGCGTGTGTCAAAGGTCGCGTGCAGTTGGTAATAACCTCTTAAGGCTTCCGTTTTATCTACCAATCGTAGTTCTTGCAGGCCGCCACCTCTAGATTTCATGCTGGCGTTGATTTGTTGTATGGATTGAAGTAAGTCCGCTTTCGCGAAAGCGTAAAAAGCTTCCATCTCACTGCGCAATCCATCATATTTAATATGTACCTGCCCTGATTTTGTAGTGCCCTTAATGGTCGTTTTGAAGCCACCACGTTGCAACCAAAACTTTGCTGCCTTGCTCGCAGCAGCCACTACACTGCTCTCTTCAATAACCATGGGAATAGTTTTGAGCTGGTCATTGATTAAAAAATTAGGCGATAAACCTAAAGGCAAATAAAAATTAGTAATCGTATTCTCACTAAAACCATCGTGCAATTCCTGCAGCTTCTCATCTGTATTCCAGTATTGAAGGATCGTCGTTCTTGCGGTATCGTCGTTGTCGAGATGGTTGGAAATCAACCAGTCTACTTTTTGGGATTTGGAAAGCTTTGAAAAACCTTGTACGGATTGATTCATGAATGGCGTTTAAATATGTAAATATACAATGCATAAGGAAAAGGAATCAAACGGATAATCGCTCAAAACCCTTATTAATTGGGATATTTTTAGTAAAATTGAGCTAGGTTCAGATATTGCTCATTATTGGGCTTTTTCAAAACAAATTCATGATAAAAAACATCACTTTACTACTAGCATTTTTATTATCTAGTAGTGTTTCCATCGCACAACAAAACATAACGGTAGAGGACATCTATTCAGGAACTTTTTCTACAAATGGCCTGCAGTCACTTAACTCATTAAAGAACGGTACGGAATACCTAGTACTCAACTATAATGCAGACCGCAGCCAGACCGTTGACAAATACAGTTATGAAACAGGCGATCAAATCGCTACACTTGTTTCCAGTAATGATATTGATCTACCCATACGTAACTACATCTTGAGTGAGGACGAGCAGCAGATGTTGATCGTATCGCAACGCATTCCAATTTTTAGAAGATCTGCTAACAGCATGGTTCATGTTTATGATTTAAAAACTAAAACATTGACACCTTTGAGCGAGAATCTTGTGCGCAGCGCTTCCTTTTCTCCTGATGGAAAAAAGGTGGGTTTTGTTTATGAAAACAATTTATACTATAAGGACTTGACCACTGGAGAAACTGTTCAAGTTACTGACGATGGCGAGAATAACTTATTGATTAATGGTGTAACAGACTGGGTTTATGAAGAGGAGTTTTCGCTAGTTCGTGCTTATGAATTTAGTCCAGATGGTACACAAATCGCGTTCATATCATTTGATGAAACCGAAGTTCCAGAATTCTCAATGGATGTCTATGGGCAAGAACTCTATCAAAGACCTTACGTTTTTAAATATCCAAAAGCTGGAGAAAACAATAGCATAGTGGCATTGAACGTATATGATGTATCTACAAAAACTAGAAAAGAAATTGACCTGAATCGAGATGAAGAGTTTTATATCGCGCGCATCAATTATTCACCTAATGGTAAGCTGGCCGCTCAGGTTTTGAACCGTTATCAAAACGAATTGGATTTCTATTATATTGATCAAAGCGGTAATGCCAGCATTGCATTCACAGAGAAAGATGCTGCATACGTTGACGTGACAGATGATCTTACATTTTTGGAAGACGGTAGTTTTCTATGGACTAGCGAGAAAGATAACTGGCGACACATTTACCTTCATGATGCTGACGGTAAAGAAAACCGACAGATCACTAGCGGAGATTGGGATGTAACCTCTTATTACGGTTACGATCCTAAATCTAAACGTATCTATTATCAAAGCACAGAAGATGGTAGCATCAACCGTGGTATCTATTCTATATCGCTCAAGGCGAATGGCAAGAAAAAACTCTCTTCACAAATAGGCTCCAACAGTGCATCATTTAGCGACAACTTCACGTATTACATCAACACTTATTCAAGCGTAAACAGACCTCCAGTTTATACGCTCAACGAGGCTAAAAACGGGAAGCAAGTTCGGGAGATTCAGAACAACAATGATCTTTTGGTCAAGTTGGAGGATTATCAATTGTCTCCCAAGGTATTTTCAACCATTAATGTCAATGGAAATGACCTGAATATGTATATGATGAAGCCGCTGGATTTTGATGCTTCAAAAGAATATCCAGTTTTGATGTTTCAATATAGCGGTCCAGGATCGCAGTCTGTATCTAATTCTTGGTATGGCTCAAATGATTATTGGCATAGTATGCTTGCAAATGAAGGTTACATCATCGCTTGTGTTGATCCAAGAGGAACAGGATACAAAGGCGCAGATTTCAAGAAAATTACCCAAAAAGAATTGGGTAAATTTGAAGTCGAAGACCAAATACAGGCAGCAAGACAATTAGGTGCGATGGATTATATTGATGCAGATCGCATTGGTATTTGGGGCTGGAGTTATGGTGGCTTTATGAGCTCTAACTGTATATTGAAAGGTAACGATGTGTTTAGTACCGCAATTGCGGTAGCACCAGTAACCAACTGGAGATATTACGATACCATTTATACAGAACGTTATATGACAACACCACAGGAAAACCCTGCTGGTTATGACGAGAATAGTCCTATCAATCACGTTAAAAAATTAAAAGGAAACTATTTATTGGTACACGGTAGTGCCGATGATAATGTGCATGTTCAAAACACAATGCAAATGATAGAAGCATTAGTTCAAGCGAACAAACAGTTTGACTGGGCCATCTATCCAGACAAGAATCATGGTATTTACGGCGGCAACACGCGTATCCATCTGTATAACAAGATGACCAATTTCATCAAAGAAAATCTTTAGACCCAGTAACTTACTTAACCTTATAGAATTATTATGGAATATAAATATGGTGGCTCGATAACGAACCAAAAAACTGTTCTAGGGCATCCTTCTGGATTGTTCATTCTCTTCTTTACAGAAATGTGGGAGCGTTTTTCCTACTATGGAATGCGTGCTTTGCTCGTACTTTTCCTTGTAGCGAGTCTTACAGATGAAAACTCTGGCTGGGAATGGGAACGCGCAGATGCTACTTCACTCTACGGTTGGTACATAGGATTAGTTTATTTGACCCCAATTATAGGTGGTTTCATTGCCGATAAGTTTACTGGATACAGAAAAGCTATTGTAATAGGGGCTTTTGTAATGACCTTGGGACACGCTGCCATGGCGTTAGAACTTTTTGCTGATTATTTTTTCTACGTTGGTCTTGTTCTTTTGATCCTGGGTAATGGGATGTTTAAACCGAACATATCATCTATAGTTGGTCAACTTTATAAAACTCAAGGAAAAGAAAAAGATGCAGGTTACACGATTTTTTATATGGGAATCAATGCTGGTGCATTTTTGGGAATTCTACTATGTGGTTACATAGGTGAGCAGATTGGGTGGCACTATGGTTTTGGGCTTGCTGGAGTATTTATGTTTTTTGGAATGTTACAATTTCACTTCGGTCAGAAGATTTTTGGTAAAATTGGATTATCTCCTAAAGATGCAACTGACTACGTAGACGCTGATGCTGACAACCCTGCAGATATGACGGTAGTAGCTTCTGCAAAAGAGCAGGAAAAACAACACACTGATCCACAAGAAGATGTCGAACCATCACCATCAGTTGTAAAGGATCGACTTATAGTAATTAGCATATTTGCTTTATTTACCATCTTTTTTTGGTGGGCATTTGAACAAGCTGGTGGTTCTATGACCATCTTTGCAGCTGATTATACAGACAGAGCGCTAGAAGGAGGCGCTGCACTTACATTTAAAATTATTAATACTATAATCACAGTGATACCATTAGCCGTGATTACGTTAGTATTAATATTGCTTTTCAAGCAAACTTTCAAAAAATATGCGATATCTAATCTCTTTTTAGGTACCAGTTTTGTAATTATATGGGCGATAGTAATTTGGATGTTGGTTCGCGAATTCCAATCAGATTCTACTGAAGTTGCTGCATCATGGTTCTCTGTCCTAAACTCTCTATTCATTATAATATTTGCACCTTTATTTTCAAAAATCTGGCAAAGTCGCTTCAACCCTTCTGGACCAGTTAAATTCGCTTTAGGATTAATATTGGTAGGAGTCGGTTTTGCTGCTCTTGCCTATGGATCTTTAGAAATTCCGCAAGGAGCTAAATCAGCTGGAGTGAGTATGATTTGGCTTATTCTGGCCTTCCTTTTCCATACGCTGGGAGAATTATGTGTATCGCCTGTAGGATTGTCTTATGTTAGTAAACTTGCTCCTATCAGACTCGTTGGGCTAATGTTTGGAGTTTGGTTTATAGCAAATGCACTTGCAGGTATCATTGGTGGATGGACAGCAGGATTTATGGATCCTATGCTAGAGGATTATGGGCTCGTTAGCTTCTTTTTAATCTTTACGTTGATACCTATTGCCGCTGGGATCATCATGCTGGGAATCAACAAATGGATGATATCAAAAATGCACGGTATCAGATAGTAATCTCAAATTGATTTATCACTCAAAACGCACCTCTTTGGTGCGTTTTTTGCTTTTATAGACCGTAAATTTGTTCCATGAAACGTTTTCTTTTTATCGTATTTCTCTTTTCAACTTTTGCGGTTAGTGCTCAGGTGAATTGGATGACTATGAATGAGGCTCTGGCTGCTCAGAAAAAAGAGCCTCGCAAGATCTTGTTTAAAACCTATACAGAAAGTTGTCCTAACTGTAAGTGGATGGATAAACACGCTTTCGCGAAAGCGGACATAGCTCAATTCATTAACAACAACTACTATCCGGTAAAATTTGATGCCGAAGGAAAAGAGTCCATCACCTACAAAGGCAAAAGCTACGGCAACAAGAATTACAAAAAGTTTCCAGGCGCACAGCACGAGTTTGCCGAAGCCATGAAAATCTTTGAATATCCTACTTTAATCTTCTTTGATGAGAATGCCAACGTCATTAATCCAGTACCCGGTAAAATGGGACCGAAAAAGCTGGAAGTATATGTTACCATGCTGGCAGATGACACCTACAAATCTATTAGGACCGGTCAAGACTGGGCAGATTACCAGGCACAATTTAATTACCAATTGCAGGACTAATATTGCAATAGGTCTATCGCTCCTTCATCATACGTATTGACGAAATCTACATTTCTGTTATTACAAGTTGCCTTCCAGCGGTCGACAAAATTGCGGTAATTTGATCCATCGGTGATGATGAGTTTGGGATTTAATTTAGTGATGACTTTGTTTAAATTAATTTTAGGAGAGTTGGAAAGTAAAACTATAGGTTCTTTAACACTAGTTTCTGCAAATAATGCCGATTCGTCAATGACAATGAGTGGTATATTCTTATAATTGATCATCGCTGGTAGGCTGTCAATTTTCAAGGTCGTTTTCTGAAAGTTTTCTATTTGACTTAGACGGTTAAAGCTGTTTTCTCTCCTTACATTATCCATACTGGACAAATGAACCAAGAGTTTTGATTCTTTAGCATTTGAAATCGCTACAGCACTGCCTCTTGATTGATGCAAAACCATGAAGCTTTCCTTTGACTTATAATCGTGAAATAAGCTTGTACAAACCAAACCAATCATTGCTGCCAGCGCTATGTGAAATCCATAATTTGATTTGGTGATCCTGAATCTTTCTCTTCTGCTTCGTTTTATGATAGGTAAAACGAAAACAATCAATCCCAACAGAAAAATGTAAATGAGTATCAATTGATCTACTCGCAGGTAAATATCTTTCCACACAAATCCCTGAAAACTGCTAATGTAACCAACGAACGAAATTATAGTTTCAAAAATAAAGTTGAGGCCATTACCCAGCCAGTCGACTACGACACCTAGTTGCAGCAGTATTATAAATGTAATCGACAAACCTAATATCAGTGGAAGAATGAGCAATAAAGCCAGATTACCCACTAAAAATGCAAGCGGTAATTGGTGAAAATAATAGATGCTCAATGGCGCTACTCCTATTTGTGCAGCTAGTGTCACGGTAAAGATTTGAACAAGCTTATTGGGTAGCCAGTATTTGATTCTTGGGAACAAGCGCATGAATAAGGGCTGTAGCAACACAATGGCAATGACGGCAGTATAACTAAGTTGAAATCCTACCTGAAACAACAATCGCGGATCATAAACCAATAGGCAAAACGCCGAAATTGTCAAGCTATGAAAAACAGATCTGTTGCGATTGATATTCATTCCAATAGCAACAAAAGAAAACATCGTCACAGCCCGTAATATAGATGGAGACATTCCAGTCAGAAGGGCAAAACACCACAACAACGAAATTATGATGACCGTTTGGATCCAATTCCCGTAAGGCAATCGTTTCATCCATTTTAAACAGAATTGCAGGATTAAAAGAATGATACCTACATGCAGACCGCTAAGCGCAAGAATATGAATCACGCCAGCATCCCTAAAATTTTGAGTGATGGTAGGATCTACATTTTGGCGTTGTCCCAGTACCAATGCCTCTACCAGCGATCGGGAATTATCAGTGAGATTTGAATCTTCAAGATCTTGCAACAATTTGTTTCTATATCGAACATACCATGGAAGCGAACTTTCTTGTAATTGCGATTGTAATATTTTGGGTTTGTCCACGTAGACTTGTCCGTAGACATCAATTCCTTTGAGGTATTCCTTATAATTGAAATCTCCAGGATTACGACCATTGCTCGCATCGTTGACATCATCATAAACTATTAACTCTTGTCCAGCCTTGTAATTGACACTATCAGATCTTTTAAATAAAACCAAGATCTTACCTTGAGTGACCTGCCAGTTGTAACTGGTAACATCTGCATAGAAACGATGATTATAAGAATTTGAACTTAACTGTTCTCGCAGTAGCAATGTTATTACAGCATCTTCTCCTTTCTGGACAGCATGCGAATAATGATTATTGGGAAACACGCCGGACTTGAGCGATGTTATGCAGCCACCTAAAGCTGCGAAAAACAGCATTACAGATATTGTAAGTAGGCTTTTACTAACAACAGCAAAAGGCTTGATGAAATAACCTAGAAGAGAAAGAAATAAGGTTAAGGCAACGAAAAGTAACCAAAACGATATTGGTAACGGAACATAAAATTGGACAACGATCCCAATGATGAAAAAGGCGACAAGCCTATAAAATGGATAGTCCAATAATTTCATGGACTAATTTAATCAAAATAACCTACCGCTGCTCAGGTACTTACCTAGCCAGTAAGGTTCATTAAAAGAAGATACAGTAACCCCTTGGGAAACCGTGGCGTGGATAAATCTAATTTCCGCAGGTGTGACTTCTGTTACAAGTGCTACGTGATTTATTTTTTTGCGGTCTCTGCCAGTTGCAAAAAACATCAGATCGCCCTTTTGTACTTCTTTAATATCTATTGGATTAGTTGCTTGAAATAAGCTCATGCTGGTTCGTGGCACTTTTTCACCAGCCTTGTCAAAGGAAAGGTTGATCAAACCGCTACAATCCATACCGCTTTTAGAAGAACCGCCATATCGATAACGGGTACCCTCATATTCCATGGCATAGAGAATCGCCGCATCAACGGTAGTCAATGATTCTGGAACTTCAGTTCTATCTTCATCTGCTGCTGGTTCTTTTTCAAGCTCATCCAGCTTTTCAGGCCTTCTGGTCATGGGTGTTTTTGGCGGCACCTTCCTATTCGATGTGTTTTCACTTCTTAACTCTCGAGCTTCTGCTTTGGTGGTAACGACTTTTGGTTTACTGCTCCCACATGAAACCAACATTGCAACCAGGATGGTACAGAGACTGATTCTTAAATAATGTGTTATAGAAGTTGGATTAGTTCGTTTTCGCGAAAGCGAGATTCTATTTATCATCCTCTGCAGTAATTGATTTATAAATGAGAGCAGCCGTCTTTTCACTTGCACCAACGCCGCCTAGTTTTTTCTCTAACTGATAGTAATCGGCAAAAATCCGGTTACGGTGTGTCTTGTCTAGAATGTGTTCCAATTCTCGCTGCAAATGTTTGGGCTTGAATTCCTTTTGAATCAGTTCTGTAACCACTGGTTGATCCATGATCAAATTCACAAGCGATATATAGTCTAGCTTGATAATGCGTTTTGCAATCTGGTAAGAAATCATGCTGCCTTTATAACAAACGACCTGCGGCACTTTAAAGAGCGCCGTTTCTAAAGTTGCCGTTCCTGACGTGACCAGCGCTGCATGCGATAAACTCAAAAGATCATATGTCTGATTCATGATCAACTTGACATCGTATTTTTTCAGAAAACTGGCATAAAAAGAGGCGTCCTGTCCAGGTGCACCAGCGATAACGAACTGATACTCCTCAAACCGATCGACCATGCGCAACATGACCGTCAACATGTTCTTGATTTCTTGTTTGCGACTGCCCGGCAATAAGGCAATAATGGGCCTATCGTCCATTTCATGATCACTGAGAAATTTATGGTGGTCTAGTTTCTTTCTAGTATTTATAGCATCAATCAATGGATGTCCCACAAAATGAACAGGAAATTGATGTTTTTGTTCATAGAAATGTTTTTCAAAAGGCAAGATCACGTACATCTCATCTACATCACGTTTGATGGCTTTGATTCTACTTTCCTTCCATGCCCATATTTGGGGCGAAATATAATAATGGTTGCGATAGCCCTGCAGCCGCGCCCATTTCATAATCCTAAAATTAAATCCAGGATAATCAATATATATAATGACATCTGGAGCAAATTCCTGAATGTCTTTTTTGCAGTCGTTGATGTTGCGCAGGATGGTTCTAAGGTTTCCCAATACTTCCACAAAGCCCATAAAGGCTAGATCTCTATAATGTCGCACAAGAGTACCACCACCAACCTGTTCCATTAAATCGCCACCCCAGAATCTGAATTCTGCACTAGGATCCTTTTTTTGAAGTTCCTTCATCAAGAGCGATCCATGAAGGTCGCCACTCGCCTCGCCTGCAATGAGATAGTATTTCATGGGTTAGAATTCAAAATATAAAACAGCAAATGCGGCGAGAATTGTTGCCATAATAACGCCACGTGCTTCATATGGTTGTACTGGTTTTCTAAATTTCCCGATTTTTCCCGTGAGGAAAAAGAAGAATAAAAGTACATTCAAAATGGCTCCTAATCCTATGAGCGACCCTATAAATCCTTGTTCTATTCCTTTTTCAATCACATATTCGAACTCTCTACCACTAAAAAAATAAACGTAAAGAAAAACACCGACAACATTTGCCAGCAATCCTAAAACAAATCCCTTTAGAATTTTAATTTTCAAATTCCCAGGTGTTTAGCTCTTTAATATAATGATGAGCGGTTAGGTCAAATTGAGTAGGTACAATGGAAATGAAATTATTCTCGAGTGCCCATTCGTCAGTATCTTCTCCTTTATCATCGTTGACAAACTTACCAGTAAGCCAGTAGTAATCGCGGCCGTAAGGATTTGTTCTTTTATCAAACTCTTCTACCCAATAAGCATTTGCCTGTCGACATATTTTGATACCATTAAGCTCCTCCTTGCTTGCTTTTGGGATATTGACGTTAAGGATTACTCCTTTTGCCATACCGTTTTCCAATACTTGCTTGATGATCTTTTCAACATAAGGTCGAGCCGGTTCAAAGTCTGCATCTGCATCATAGTCGCATAAAGAAAAACCTATAGCAGGAATTCCTTCAATCCCAGCTTCCATTGCTGCACTCATAGTACCACTATAAATTACATTAATAGCACTGTTGCTGCCGTGGTTGATACCGCTAATGCATAGATCAGGTTTCTTGTCAAGTATTTCATGACTTGCCATTTTTACACAATCCACAGGTGTTCCACTTGTAGTATATTCTTTATGATCGTAATCATGCAATTTGAATTCTTTTACATAGAGCGTGTCATTGATCGTGATTGCATGTCCCATAGCACTTTGAGGCTTGTCTGGTGCTACCACGACCACATCACCTAGTTTACTTGCGACATCTACTAAAGTCCTTATTCCCTTTGCGGTAATACCATCGTCATTGGTAACTAGAATCAATGGTCTTTTTTTATCTTTCATAGCTTTTTTAAGGTGGTTAAAATTAAGTAAATTAGCCGTCATCTGTCCATTTTGCTGCCTACTTTCAAGGATTGTAGTGTGGCACGATTTTTACACCTGAAGAAAGAGAAAATGAACAATCTTATGAGATTTCTAAAAAACAATATTGCTATAGGTATTATCACGCTTATGGTAGCGACTGCAAGCTGCAGTTTTATAAATAATGACATTGATCCAGGTGACAAGGAGAAGGAAGAATTACTGATAGAGCTTATAAATCATGTATTGCGTCGCAATCACTATGAGCCAGCAGATCTTACAGATCAATTTTCTCAGGATGTCTTCAAAAACTTTGTCTACGAACTTGATCCTGCCAAGCGCTATTTTCTAGCGAGCGATTATGAAGATTTTAAAACTTTTGAATTTTTGATCGATGATCAAATTAGAGATGGTCGTGTGGATATGTTCAATATTGTTTACGAGCGATTGCTGAAAAGAGAGAAAGAATCTGAAAAGATTTTCAAAGAAGTCATCAATGAGCCATTTGACTTTACTGTTGAGGAAGAAATTGATACGGATTACGAGGAGATAGCTTACGCTAAAAACCGTAAGGAACTTAAAAATCACTGGAGAAAGCTTTTAAAACTTTCTGCTATTGGAATATATAATGGTAAGATAGAGGCACAGGAAGGCAAATCTAAAACTGTAGATGACAACGATGAGGCGAGTGCGTTTAATAATGCTTCCCAAAATAGCGATCCAAAAACTCCTTTTAAGAAAAAATCTCTTGCAGAATTAGAGAAAGAAGCTCGTATGGAGGTCAAAAAATCCATGGAGGAAAATTTTGATTTAAGCGATGATGTGGAGCGTTTGGATTATTTCGCTTTGTTTTTAAATAACATCACGACACACTTTGATCCGCACACAAATTACTTTGCGCCACAAACTAAAGATAGATTTGACACTTCATTAAGCGGTTCCCTAGAAGGAATCGGTGCTCGTCTCCAGAAAAAAATGGATGACATCGAGATTATGGAGATTATTTCAGGCGGTCCAGCATGGACGAGTGGTAAATTGGAAAAAGGAGATCAGATCCTTAGAGTTGCGCAAGATAAAGATACCGTTGCCACCAGTATTGTGGGAATGCGTATAAGCGATGCGGTTGACTTAATCAAAGGCCCAAAAGGAACAAAAGTAACCTTGACTCTTAAAAAGGTGGACGGCAATATCAAGGATGTTACACTTGTAAGAGATGTAGTTCTTATTGAAGAAACATTTGCAAAAACCGCATTACTTCAAGATGATTCTATCAATTATGGAGTTATCAATTTACCTAAGTTTTATTTCAATCAGGAGAATAATGCTGGTAGAGCTGCAGGTGATGATGTAGCAAAAGAAATTGTAAAGCTCAAGGAAGAAGGAATGGAAGGTCTCATCATTGATTTAAGAAACAATGGTGGTGGTTCTTTAAGAGAAGTAATTGAAATGGCTGGCCTCTTTATACCAGAAGGCCCTATGGTTCAAGTAGGATTGAAAGGTAATCGCACTCAAACATTAAATGATGATGATGGTGGTGCCGTACTGTGGGATGGACCTTTAGTTATTCTTGTGAATGAATTGAGCGCGAGCGCATCAGAGATTCTAGCGGCTGCATTGCAAGATTATGATCGCGCGATTGTATTAGGAAGCAAACAAACTTTTGGAAAAGGAACGGTTCAGAATTTTGAAGATCTGAATCGTTATGTGAAAAGTTCAGAATTTGGAGATCTTGGAGCTTTAAAATTGACCACCCAAAAATTCTATAGAATCAATGGTGGTAGTACACAATTAGAAGGCGTGAAAAGCGATGTTATCGCTCCAGATCGTTACAGTTATATTGAAATAGGTGAACGCGATGAAGATTATCCTCTAGCTTATGATGAAATTCCAGCAGCTGACTATAAGAAATTCAAAGGCTACCTTAATTTGAAAGAAAGCATCAAATCATCACAGGACAGAATTAATAATAATGAGTATTTCCAACTTATTGACAAGAATGCAAAATGGTTGGCAAATCAGCGAGATGAAAGAATGATTCCGTTGAGTATTGATTCTTACAAGAAACGTTTAAAACGATTGGAAGAAGAAACTGATCAATTCAATAAACTTGATGAATACAAAAATGATCTTGCCGTTTATTCCCTAAAAGATGAGAAAGTCTTGATTGAAGCAGATTCAAGCCTGGCAGACAAACGCAAGCGCTGGCACAACTCTATCAATGAAGATATGTACATTGAAGAAGCTGTCAACGTATTAAAAGATCTCAAGACCAATACCATCAAAGGTAACGGTATGACCATCAAGAACTAAAAATGGCTGCAGGCAACTCAGTAGCATTTAAAACGCTCCAAAAACTTAGAAAAAGTTTTTGGGGCGTTTTGAGTTTATCCATCATTCTTGGGTTTGTAGTCATTGCTGTTTTGGCCTACGTTATTGCACCTGATGATAGCACATATGCTAACCAGATGCACATCTCCATTCATTCACAACCACCAGGATTTACGGCAGATTTTATTGAATTACCTGCCCAAAATACTGATGCGTCTTTTTCAGATTTGTGGAACGGGCACGATGCCAATACTACAGAGATTCCTTTTGCGGCGATTGATAGAAAACCCGACGGTATCTATTATAAGCCTTATGATGTAGATGAGCAGGAACAACCCTTTCAAAAGCTGGAATATGAGAATGCAGAAAATATGTCGTTATCTCGCTTTCGCGAAAGCTATACAACCTCAAAAACTTTTCTTCTAGGAACAGACAAATACGGTAGAGACCTGCTTAGTCGTATGATCATAGGGACAAGAGTGAGCATAAGTATAGGTTTTGTTGCGGTACTAATCTCATTGTTGATTGGTATTCCATTGGGAGCGATTGCAGGGTTTTACGGCGGCAAAATTGATGCTGCTATCATGTGGATCATCAATGTCACCTGGTCAATTCCTACCCTATTGATGGTAATTGCCATCAGCATTGCACTGGGAAAAGGATTCCTGACCGTTTTTATAGCGGTAGGATTAACCATGTGGGTAGAAATTGCGCGTGTCGTACGTGGACAAATGATCGTTGCCAAAGAATATCAATATGTTACCGCAGCTAGAGCCTTGGGATTCAATAATCTTAGGATTATAACAAGACACATATTACCCAATATTCTTGCGCCTGTAATTGTGATAAGTGCTGCAAACTTTGCTGCTGCGATCTTGATTGAAGCTGGTTTGAGCTTTCTGGGACTAGGCGCGCAGCCACCTATACCGTCTTGGGGCAGCATGATTAAGGATCATTACCAATATATAATTCTAGACAAGGCATACCTCGCAATTGTTCCAGGCATTGCAATCATGATACTGGTTATGGCATTTATGCTTTTGGGTAATTCTTTACGAGACGCCCTTGACGTGAAATCGACGTGATGAAGAAGACCATATATCCCATTATTGCTGTATTAATTTTAGTCAGCCTGTTTTTTGTACAACGTTATCAGAACAGTGAAATATCTGAAGAGAATATCAAAATCGCCTCAAAAAGCAACTATAGCTTATCGCGAGCAGATTTTATTCCCAATTCCAACAATCAGATTATTCATCATAAATCCTACAGTCTTTCTTATAATGAACAACATGAGCAAGCAGAATGGACGGTTCATGTATTAAGACCCAGCGATATAAAGAGAGCAGAATATAAGCGACCGTATTTTGAGATAGATGATATGGTAAGCACAGGTGCTGCTAGCTGGCGCAATTATAAGAACAGCGGTTATGATCGCGGTCATTTAGTACCTGCTGGCGATCGTCGTGGATCATTGGAAGATTATGAGGAAACTTTTCTAACCAGTAATATTAGTCCACAACGTCATGATTTTAATTCTGGAATATGGAATAGATTGGAACAGAAGGTTAGATATTATGCTCAAAAAGAAGATGGTATTTACGTGATCACAGGATCAATTTTAGAAAACAATCTGGAAAGCATAGGTTCTGAAAACGTAAGTGTTCCAAAACGCTTTTATAAGATTCTGTACAAAAGCTCAAACGGAAAAAAATCGATGCTAGCATTTCTCATACCTCATCAGGAGACCTCACAATCTATCTATGATTTTGTAGTATCAGTCGACTCCATTGAACAACTAACCGGTACTGATTTCTTTTCTCAGTTACCAGACAATTTGGAAGAAGATCTAGAACGAGCAACCAACCGATCTGGTTGGTAGATTTAGTGCTGATAGCTCATTCTATGAGCATCGAGTTTCACAAAAATGAAAAGAAGTAGCGTGAATCCCCACAAACTACTACCGCCATAACTCAAAAAAGGAAGCGGAATTCCTACCGTAGGTAATAAGCCCAAAACCATTCCCACGTTTACGAAAAAGTGAAGGAAAAAGATGCCTGCAGCGCAGTAGCCATAAATCCTAGCGAATTGATTCCGCTGCCGTTCTGCCATGATAATAAGCCTGTAGATGAGCAACATGAATAGAATGACCACCAATCCAGCACCCAACAACCCAAACTCCTCACCTATCGCAGAAAATATGAAGTCCGTATGTTGTTCTGGAACAAATCCTCCTTGAGTCTGCGTTCCTTTTAAGAGACCTTTACCCACTAATCCACCACTCCCTATCGCAATCTCGCTCTGGATGATGTTGTATTGAATCCCTTGACTGTCATCGACTCTGCCTAGAACAATATCAATCCGGTTTCTGTGGCGCTCGCTAAAGACATTCTCATAGATGGGACCAACTGCAAAGGCAAGTCCAACGCATGCGACCAGCGCAAGAAGATATATAGAGATTTTTGGCTTTTTAGAAACTCTTTTTTTATATCGCTTTCGCGAAAGCGAAAATATCATAGCCACTACTATCAAACTAGCTGCAGCAATCCACCACGGCCCTATGAGAATCGTTCCCATAAACACAGTCAACCCGATCAATCCCAGCATTAAAAACCAAATAGATAACCCCTCACGATGCAGGGCAAAGAAAAAAGCGACGTAAATCAGTGCACTTCCAGGATCTGGCTGCGGTACGATAAGAATCGCCGGCAGCATAACGATGAGCGAGGCAATCAAGAAATGCTTAACGTCCTTTACAGATACATCCAGCTGACTGAGGTATTTTGCGAGCGCTAATGCCGTGGCAAATTTTGCAAACTCACTGGGCTGCAATCTCAAACCACCAAAGCCGTACCAGGACTTTGCACCAGAAATCTCGACTCCAAAGAAGAAGAGACCAACAAGCGATATCAACGATATCACATAAATCACACCTGCAAATCGTTCAAAAAACTTGACTTCAATTGCAAGTACCACTACAATCATTACGATTGCTAGAATGATACGTAAAAACTGTTTACCGTAAACCTCATTAATGTCAAAAATGGATCCATGAGTTTCTACCGGTGCAGCGCTATAAATACTCACCCATCCCATAAGGACTAGCGCCAGATAAATCAATATGATACTGACGTCAAACTTGGGCTTGTCACCTATCGCACTGTTTAACACTAAAATGAAATTTGAGAAGGATCGTTGATGGTCACCTTGGGACCATCAACAGGTACTGGTGGTCCGTTAATTTTAAAGGGCTCACCACTATAGGGCTTTTTGTATTCCTGTTCTAATGTGTGATTGAGTACCCAATCTTCAAGGTCAGTTCTGGTAATCTCGCCTTTTAAGTGCTTCTCTATCATGAGACTTGCAATTTTGGCAGCATATCTGGAACCCCAGTATCCGTTCTCAATAAATACGGCAATTGCAATCTTGGGATCATCTTTAGGAGCAAAAGCAATGAATACACTGTGATCTGTGAGTTGAGTGGTGACACCATCGATTTTGGCAAAATTCTCAGCGGTGCCGGTTTTACCACAAACCTCAATTCCCGGAATCTGAACGCTTGATGCCGTACCGGTTTTATAAACCTGGTTCATTCCTTCCACTACTGGTTCAAAATATTTAGGATCAATGGTTGTGTGGCGCTTGGTAGTGTACTTTGAATCGGTAATGGTCTCTCCATCCTTTTTCTTGACAATGTGAGGCGTGTAAAAATAGCCACGATTCGCAATCGCCGCTGTCATGTTTGCTAGCTGGATAGGAGTTGCAAGAACCTCGCCTTGACCTATACTATTGGAAATCGTCGTGGTTGCATACCAATTACCATCAGGATACCATTTGTCATAATATTCACTATCAGGAACATTACCTCTACGGCCAGCAGGCAAATCATAACCTAGATAATTACCCAATCCAAATGATTTCACGTGATTGCTCCAGGCATCCATTCCCTCATGACTGTTCTTGTGTCCTTCAATGATCCTGCGGTAAACTTGGGCGAAATAAGCATTACAAGATTCGGCGATGCCTCGCTCCATCGACAACGGACTGCTATGACTGTGGCAACCCAATTTTTTTCTACCACCATAGGCATAACCATGGGCACAATAAAAACGATCTGTAGTTTTTACGGCATTCTCTTGCAGGCCTATCAGTGCGTTCAATACCTTGAAAGGTGATCCCGGCGCATATTGCGCTTGAAGACCTCTATCGTAAGTTGGTCTGGTTATCGTATCCCGAATAAGTGCATTAATATTTTTGGAACGGTCACGACCCATGGTGATGCTTGGGTCATAAAATGGTGCTGAGATCAAACTTAATATTTCACCCGTCTTAGGCTCAATAGCGACAATGCCGCCTCGCTTATTTTGCATTAATTGCTGACCATATTCCTGCAGCTTACTATCTAATGTGATTGTGAGATTGACTCCAGCTTGCGGAATGGTATCGTAAACTCCATTCTCATAAGAACTGATAGGTCGTCCGAAGTTATCTCTCAAATATCTTTTGACCCCTTTTTTACCTCGCAATTCTTTTTCATATTCTGCTTCAATGCCACTTTTTCCTTTGAGATCACCCATTTCGTAAACCTCATTTGCATCAATATCTAATTGATTTACCTCACGTATGTATCCTAGAACGTTGGCACTATGATCTACCAAATATTTTCTGAGTGATCTACGTTGGGTATAAAAACCTGGAAACTTGCGTAGCTTTTCCTGCAATGGCGCATATTCCATTTGGGTTAATTGAGGCATGATAACGCTGGGTTTGCGCCATGACCAATTTTTAGCTTTTTCGATTTGCTTTATCAAATCCTTTTTTTGCATTTGCAACAAGTTGCAAAGCTCTAAAGTATCAAAGACTTTGACCTCTCTAGGAACCACCATGACATCATAGGCTGTCTGGTTGGCTACCATTAGTTCACCGTTACGATCGTAAATGAATCCGCGTTCTGGATAATCAAAGACTGTTTTAACAGCATTCAATTCTGATTTGAGCTTTAATTCTTCACTAAACACCTGCAGGTAGACTAACCGTGCTAGAAACACGATTCCTGTAAGTGACACAAAGAATAAAAGCAATAATTTTTTCATGTTAAGACCTCTTGGGTTTTATTATAAGTAGCAGGACCATACTTAAGATTACAGACGCCGCTCCTACTGCAAACGTCATTTTAAGCCATACCCATATCTGAGAAATGTTAAATACGACCAATCCAAAAAATACAAGATGGTGTAGAAAAATACCAATCACCAGAAAGAGAAAAACTCTATCTAAACTCGTAGAAAGAACCTTGATATTTTTCATCAGATAACTTTCTCCATAAACCAACTTCAATAAGTATGGGCGGAAGAAAGTCAAGGTAAGACACGCTGCTGCATGAGCACCACCAGTATCTTGAAAAGTATCCATTATTAATCCGTATCCAAATGAGATCAATAAAAATGCCAATCGGTTATTTTCAAAAGGATATAAAAAAATAAAAAGAACGTAGATCATTGGATTTATGAAACCCAAAAAATTGATTTGATCCATGACAAAGATCTGGACTAGTAATAGTCCCACAAAGCGCAATGCGATTTTAAAGAAATCATTCATTGGTCAATGTATCAATTACTTTAAGAGCTTCAGTATCTCTATTTTTAATGACATAGACATGTCCTAAATCTGTCATATCATTAAATAACCTCACGTCAATTCTATATCTAGAACCATTGTCAATAAGTTCTGCATCTTCAATAATACCTATTTCAATATCTGGTGGGAACGTAGTGGATTGTCTACCGGTTATAATCGTATCACCTTTTGAAACCCGTGCAAGTCTTGGTACATCAATCAAACTCATTTTGTAGGGATCTGAACCATCCCAAACAAGAGAGCCTATCGTTGCCGTCCCTTTTATCTGGGCGTTCAATGAAATCTCAGAATTTAAAACAGAAATAACTCTAGAAAAACGATCACTTGAAACATCGATGATACCAACGATACCATTACTAGTTATCACGCCCATATCAGGATGAATATTTTGATTGTTACCTATATCAAGCGTGATATAGTTATCTAATTTATCGTAACTATTCTTTACTACTCTGGATGGTACTACCTTATATGGAGTATCTCCAGAAAACATAAATGTAGTTTCATCTCCCAAAAGAGTATCGCCTAATGCTAAAAGCTTCATACGCAGCCTAGCGTTCTCTTCACTTAAATAAGTATTCTGCCTATTCAGATCGAAGTAAGAATAGATATCGTTACGAACGCCTAAGATGTTTCCAGTCACATTACCTGTTGAATGGATAAAAGAATTGCGATGGTATTCGTGGGATTGAATAGTAAAAACAAGCGAAACAGAAAACAAGAAAAGGTACAACAGCAAGTTTCTGTACTTGATCAGAAAATTGATGATATGTTGCATTGTGAATTACTTGTTAGCTAATACGCTTTTGTATTTCTCCAGGTTTTTAAGAGTCAAACCTGTACCTCGTACAACGGCTCTCAAAGGATCTTCTGCGATATAAACAGGTAGATCTGTTTTTTGAGACAATCTTTTATCAAGACCACGTAACATAGAACCGCCACCAGCTAAATAAATACCCGTATTGTAGATATCGGCAGCTAACTCTGGTGGTGTTTGAGAAAGCGTTTCCATTACCGCATCTTCCACACGAAGAATGGATTTATCAAGTGCCTTGGCGATCTCACGATAACCAATCTTAACTTCCTTAGGCTTACCAGTTAGCAGGTCACGCCCTTGAACGTTCATTTCTTCTGGCGGCACTTCAAGGTCTTCGGTTGCGGCTCCTATCTGAATTTTAATTTTTTCTGCAGTACGTTCACCTACATAAAGATTGTGCTGGGTACGCATGTAATAAACTATATCATTGGTAAATACATCACCCGCAATCTTAACCGATTTATCACAAACGATTCCACCTAGAGCGATAACAGCGATCTCTGTAGTTCCACCACCTATATCAACAATCATATTTCCCTTAGGCTGCATGATATCGATACCTATACCTATGGCTGCTGCCATAGGTTCATGAATCAAATAAACTTCCTTACCATTGACACGCTCTGCACTGTCCTTAACGGCGCGCATTTCAACTTCTGTAATTCCAGATGGAATACAGATCACCATACGTAATGATGGCGTAAATAACTTTTTCTTGAGTGCTGGAATTTCCCTGATGAACATAGAAATCATCTTTTCACTCGCATCAAAATCTGCAATAACACCATCTTTCAATGGACGTATTGTTTTGATATTCTCGTGGGTTTTTCCCTGCATCATGGCAGCTTCCTTACCTACTGCAATAATCTTTCCTGTTGTCCTATCGCGGGCAACAATGGAAGGGCTGTCCACAACGACTTTACCGTTATGAACAATTAATGTGTTTGCCGTACCTAAATCGATGGCAATATCTTCTGTGAGGAAATCAAAAAATCCCATATAAATGAGTGGAAATACGTTAGTTACTAGGGTCTTGCAAAACTATAACAATTCTAGTGTTTAAAGTGTCTTGTACCCGTAAAAACCATAGCTATTTCGTTTTTATTGCAATAATCAATAGAAAGTTGATCCTTAATCGAACCGCCTGGCTGGATCACCGCCTTAATTCCCGCATTATCAGCTATTTCCACACAATCAGGAAATGGGAAAAATGCATCACTGGCCATCACGGCACCGTCAAGATCAAATTTGAAGGATTGCGCTTTATGGATCGCCTGATTTAGGGCATCAACTCTAGACGTTTGGCCGGTACCACTGGCGCACAGCTGTTTTCCTTTAGCTAGAACAATGGTGTTGGACTTGGTATGCTTGCAAATTTTAGATGCAAACAGCAAATCTTCGATCTCTTCCGCTGTGGCAATTCGCTCTGTGGCGTTCTTTAAATCTCCTTTTTCATCGGTTTTTAAGTTGGGATCTTGAACTAAATAACCATTCAAGGATGCTCGCACTTCTAGCTTGTTGGTATCTCGCTTTCGCGAAAGCGCACCATCGACAAGCTCCAGCATAATTCTATTTTTTTTGCCCTTCAATATCTCTAGTGCATCTGCATTAAAAGAAGGAGCAATCACGACCTCGCAGAAGAGTTCGTGTATTTTTTCTGCAGTTGGAACGTCGATCTCCTTGTTAGAAATCAAAATACCTCCAAAAGCAGATACAGGATCACCTGCAAGTGCATCCACATAAGCCTGGTGAATATTATCGCGTTGTGCTACACCACACGCATTGTTATGCTTGAATATCGCAAAAGTTGGTTTGTCATCCACAAACTCACTCATCAAATTCACTGCGGCATCTACGTCAAGCAAATTGTTATAGGAAAGCGCCTTACCATGAAGTTTTGTGAACATCTCATCAAAATTCCCGTAGAACCAACCACGCTGGTGCGGATTCTCACCATAACGCAACGGCATCACGTGTGTCTCGCTTACCTTAAGCGCTTTAGCTACATCATCACCAGCAAAATAACTGTAGATCGCGCTGTCATAGTGCGATGAAATATTGAAAGCCGTAGTTGCAAATTTCTTACGCTGCTCCATCGTCGTTTCACCATTTCCAGATTCAAGAACTTCAAGAAGCTCTTCATAATCATTCATTGTCGCGACACAAACCGTGTCCTTGTAATTTTTTGCAGCTGCTCTAATGAGCGAGATACCACCTATATCAATTTTTTCAATAATATCCTGCTCGCTAGCACCACTCGCCACAGTATCTTCAAACGGATATAAATCCACAATGACGATATCAATTTGTGGAATGTCATATTCAGCGATCTGTGATTGATCACCTTCATGCTCTCTTCTATTCAAAATCCCGCCAAAAACCTTAGGATGCAACGTCTTGACACGACCACCTAGAATGGATGGATAACTGGTCACATCTTCAACTGGAGTGACAGGAATTCCTAATTCTGTGATGAATTTCTCTGTTCCACCAGTGGAGTAAATAGTAATGCCCAGCTCGTTCATTTTTTGAACAACTGGGGCAAGTCCATCTTTATGAAATACAGATATTAAGGCACTTTTTGCGGAGATTTTACTCATGATTTTAAGGTAGCAGATTAATGAAGCATACAAAAATAAACCAATGACATCCTATAATCTTCCAACTAAGAGATAAGGTTGCATTGGTTTTTAACCATTGTTCAACATTTGAGCTTTGAGTAGGAACTAAAATCGATTTATTGGCGACTTTTGTAACATATCGTGAAGCTGTTTGTCTAATTAACCGTAACCAGAATTAAATTGCAAGAATGCTCATTTATCTAAGAGTTCTTAAAGAAAGTTTCTTTTTTGCACTCAACGCATTGCGCACTAATTTGTTACGAACCTTCTTGTCCCTTTTAGGAGTCACCATTGGAATCTTTGCCATCATTGGAGTTCTGGCAGCGATTGATTCATTGGAGAATGAAATTCAGGATGGCTTGAGCTCACTGGATATTTCAACTATTTACGTTTTGAGAATATCGTTTGGTCCAACAGAGTTGGAACCTTATCAGTTTCAAAATTTCCCTAACGTTTCCTATGAGGAATATCAAATGCTCAAACGCAGCGTTCCAGAGATTGATGCCATCAGCTATACCTTTTTCACCTCGCCTGAAAATATCAAGTTTGAGGAGAACACAGTGACTGGCGTTAGCATCCAACCACATACCGCCGATTTCTATGATCTTGAAAACCTAAAGCTCGTAGATGGTAGATTCTTCAATGAATCTGAGGATTTAAGCGGTTCTCCCGTGGTTGTACTAGGTTATGAAATTGCCCAAAACTTATTTGATAGTCAAGACCCTATTGGTAAGCGTGTTCGTTTATATGGGAATAAATTCACGGTCATAGGTGTTTTGGAAAAAGAAGGCGCCTCTGGAATAAGTATGGGACCTGGAAAGGATGAGTCGGCTTATATACCGGTCAATTTTATAAGACGTATTTATAGCGATAAAAACCAGAACACAACAACCGCGATGATCATGAAGCCAAAAGCTGGAACTGATCTAGACGAATTCATGGCAATTATCGAACAACGTTTACGCAACGCTCGAGGATTAAAGAGTGAGGACATCAGTACGTTTTTTATCAATCCGCTGAAGGGTTTTGCAGATTTTATTGATCAGGTTACTGGCGTGATGACGTTAATTGGAGTTATTATTTCTGGATTCTCCATGCTCGTGGGTGGTTTTGGGATCGCAAACATCATGTTTGTAAGCGTTAAGGAACGAACCAACCTCATCGGTATTCAAAAATCACTGGGTGCCAAAAGCAGGTTTATCCTATCTCAGTTCCTATTTGAATCGATTATTCTAGCCATATTCGGTGGATTATTTGGATTGTTCTTTGTCTGGCTGGGAACGGTAGTGGCCAACTCCATTGCAGAAGATTTCCAATTCATCTTATCGCTAAACAATATTATTTTGGGAACCAGTATATCTGCGATCATAGGTTTACTGGCTGGTATCATTCCTGCGATTTCGGCATCGCGTATGGATCCTGTAGAGGCGATTAGGACTGGGATGTAACTACCTATAATGATGTTTTTCCTAAATTAAAACTGTATTTTCTGGGCGTTCCAAAGGCTAAGGCCTTTGTCGGGCTATCCACTTCAATCTTTTTGCAGCTGCCGCCTCAAGGCGACAGCTGCAAAAAGGATTTACGTTTCTATCCCTAACGCAATGGCTTAAAATGATACAAACCTCAATAGGTTGTCAAGTAAATAAACCTTTAACGAGCTTCCGCGTTATTTTGAGATTTAGTGCCTTCCTCATTCCAAACATATTCTTCCAGAACATACAGATGTTTTCCTAAATTCTATATTTGCATCAAAACTTAAGCTCTTTTGGAAGATCAATTTAAGCTAACCGAAACACCTCAACTCAAGCCAAAACTAACTGCCTCATGGCAAGCACCATCGAATATTGCGCTGGTAAAATACTGGGGAAAGCACGGCACGCAGTTACCTGCTAATCCATCCATTAGTTTTACTCTCAATGATTGTCGCACGATCACCACATTGACCGCTACACAGTCTGATCATCACAGTTTTGAGGTTTTACTTGATGGTAAGCCCAAACCATCTTTTGCACCTAAAATAGAATCCTATTTCAAACGCATCGAGAACTATTCTCCATGGATCAAGAGTTACAAATTCAAGATTGAAACAACAAACACGTTCCCGCACAGCAGTGGTATCGCAAGTAGCGCAAGCAGTATGGCAGCAATGTCATCCTGTATTGTAGCGATGGAAAGTGAGTTGACTGGAACTAAGATTGACAAGAAAAAAGCAAGCTTTCTGGCTCGATTAGGATCTGGTAGTGCCTGTAGAAGTCTTGAAGGCAAATTAGTCGTTTGGGGCGAGCATGCAGATACGGCTGGTAGCTCAGATCTTTATGGTGTCGACGTTAGTGTGAATCTACATCCTATTTTTCAGGATTTTCAGGACACCATCTTGTTAGTGGACAAAGGCGAGAAAACCGTAAGTTCAACGTTAGGTCATGAGCTTATGAACGGACACGCTTTCGCGAAAGCGAGATTCCTACAAGCCCACAGCAACCTGACCGAAATCAAGAAATATCTAGCTAGCGGCGATCTAGACGGATTTATCAAAATAACGGAAAGTGAAGCGCTAACGCTACACTCCATGATGATGACGTCGCATCCCTATTTCATGTTGATGAAGCCCAACACGCTGTCAATCATCGAGGAAATATGGAAGTTTAGGAATGTAACAAAAACGCCAGTCTGCTTCACGCTAGATGCTGGTGCTAACGTGCATATGCTCTATCCTGCAGCTGATAAAGAAGCTGTTGAAGAATTGATAAAGAGTAAATTAGCGCAATATTGTCAAAATGAGCACTATATTTGTGATCATATAGGCAACGGTGCAAGCGCTGTTTAGACCATATATTTATGAAAGGACCATTATTCTATTCAAAGATTCTACTTTTTGGTGAGTACGGTATCATCAAAGATTCCAAAGGACTTTCCATTCCCTACAATTTTTATAAAGGCGCCCTCAAAATCGCCGAAAATCCAGACGAAAAAGCGCTCGCTTCAAATGCCAGCCTATCACGTCTAGCAGATCATATTGAGGAATTAGTTGAAAATGATGTGGATTTTCCTGCTTTTGATATAAAGGCAATGCGCAATGATGTTGCAACTGGAATGTACTTTGACAGCAGTATACCTCAAGGATACGGTGTAGGAAGCAGCGGTGCGTTAGTAGCATCAATTTATGATAAATATGCGATCAACAAGATTACGGTTTTAGAAAATCTAACTCGTGAAAAGCTGTTGATACTGAAAGATATTTTTGGTAAAATCGAGAGTTTCTTCCATGGGAAAAGTTCTGGATTGGATCCTTTAAATAGTTATTTGAGTTTACCTATTCTTATCAATAGTAAAGAAGATATTGAGCCTGCAGGCATACCGTCACAACTGGCGACTGGTAATGGTGCCGTCTTTTTGTTGGACTCTGGAGTTGTTGGTGAAACAGCGCCCATGGTCAACATATTCATGGAGAACATGAAGAAAGAAGGTTTCCGTAAGATGTTGAAGGAGCAGTTTGTAAAATATACCGATCTGTGTGTGGAAGATTTCTTGAGCGGTGACGTGAAAGGCCTTTTTGGCAATGTCAAAAAACTTTCTGGAACGGTTCTAGATAATTTCAAACCTATGATTCCTGCACAATTCCATGTTCTATGGAAAAAAGGATTGGACACTGGTGATTATTACCTAAAACTCTGTGGTTCTGGTGGTGGTGGCTACATTCTAGGTTTCACAGAAGATCTACCCAAAGCACAAAAAGCATTGAAAGATTATAAACTGGAAGTGGTTTATAATTTTTAAACATTGATAAATAAACTAGAAAGCTCCCAATCATATCTGATTGGGAGCTTTTTTATTAAAGACAATTAAAAGCTTATCTGGAAACTACTTCCAGAATACTTTGCGCAATTTGTTGCTGTCCCTTTTCACTAGTGATGAGTTCACGATCGTCCTTATTATTCAGATTACCTAGTTCTAGCATTATGCTAGGAGTAGCATTTTGCTGTAGGATTTTAAATTTTGAGGCCTTAGGGTTTGTAGCCTTCAAATTCGTCGCTTCAGATAGGTTTTTCAGTAATTCCTTGCTTAAAAGAGTTACTTGGTCTTGATTCTTATAATTTTCAGAGTAAAAAGCATTCAGCAATCTAGCATCGCCGTTTTTATGTGATCCAATATGGATTGAAATAAATAAATCAGGATTTATAGTCATTATCTTTTCTACACGTTCTTCTAAGCTCAAAAAACCCGAATTCTCATTCAAAAGTTCGACAACCACATTCTCATTATTCCCAAGCGTCTTGATATGTTCAGCAATCGCCCTGTTGATTTCATGTTCTGTTAGGTCTTCAAATACAGCCCCTTTATCTACTCCACCGTGACCTATGTCCAGCAAAATGAGTCTAGGTTTGTTAGCGTTGGAGAAAGACATAATAAGACACAAACATAAGAGTGTCAAAGCCGAAAAAATAGTTCTGGATAATTTCATGATATAGTTGATTAGGTTGAAATCAAAACGTTGTCCATCAGCAACTATTGATTGGGCGATTAATCCTAGGTCAAATTAAATTCCAGAACTTCATAAATCGCTAACTTTGAATCATGGCAACTTCATCAACCGTCGCACACCGTAAATCCAACACCAAACTATTGACGGTTAAGGTTTTGAGCCTATTCTCTAGTGTCAGATTATACAATATAGGTCTCATAGCGATTGCACAATTGTTTGCTACCATATTTATAATAGCCCACAATACTCCCATCAAAGAAATCCTGACTGATTATAAGTTGTGGCTCATTATAGTAGCTTCTGCGGCGGCAATTGCTGGTGGCTACATCATCAATAATTTCTACGATCGGGAAAAAGATCTTATTAATAGACCCCAAAAAACCATTCTTGAAAATCAGGTCAAGCAATCGACATTGTGGACGGTTTATTTCACCTTGAATGGAGCTGCCTTTATTATGGGAATGATCGTCTCGTGGCGCGCTGGATTATTCTATGCGTTATACATCACAGCAATGTGGTTCTATTCCCATAAGATAAAAAAGGTGCTGTTTGTAGGCAACCTGATGGCTGCGGCACTTGCTATAACTCCGTTTTTTGTGCTATTCATGTATTACAAAAATTTCTATCCAGTGATTTTGGTTCACGGGTTATTCCTATTTCTAATCATAGGAATGCGAGAATTGATCAAGGATCTGGAAAACCTGCGTGGCGATCTAGCACAAAATTATCAGACGTTGCCAGTAGTGTTAGGAGAACGTACCTCTAAAAAATTCTACACAGCACTGACCATTATTACATTCTTACCCGTAACAGCCCTCATATTAATCTTTGAGACCGGTTACATGGATTATTATTTTGCGTTTATAACTGGAGCGTTGTTGGTTTGCTTACCCTTATTATGGTCTTCCAGACGTAAGCGTGAATATCTACTGATTCATTTTATACTCAAAATCATCATCGTCGCTGGTGTGTTTTCAATTCTCCTTATTGATTTACCGGCAATCCTTGATAGAATCCAAACCTTTTTATGAGTGACTCCACTATAAAAGTCGCCTTAGCACAGATCTCACCGGTTTGGTTGGATCGTGATGCAACCCTAAATAAGATTTTGAAAACACTCAAGGATGCTAAATCCCAAGGTGCAGAATTAGTTGTTTTTGGTGAGGCGTTGTTGCCGGGTTATCCTTTTTGGCTGGCCCTAACTGATGGTGCCGCGTGGAATAAAACGGTGGTCAAGGAGCTTCACCGACACTACGCATTAAATTCGGTAGATATTGAGCGAGGAGATCTTGATGATATTTGCGCTTTCGCGAAAGCTAACAACATAGCCATCTATATAGGAATCATCGAACGTCCCGGCGATCGCGGTGGTCATAGTCTGTATGCTTGTTTGGTTTACATTGACCAAAACGGAATCGTACAAAGCGTACATCGCAAACTCCAACCTACCTATGACGAGCGACTCACGTGGTCTCCAGGTGACGGCAACGGATTAGTTACCCACAAACTAAAGGACTTTACCGTCAGCGGTCTTAATTGCTGGGAAAATTGGATGCCTTTGCCACGCGCTGCCATGTATGCGCAAGGAACTAATCTTCATGTCGCGGCCTGGCCTGGAAGCGATCACAACACAAAGGATATTACTAGATTTATAGCTCGTGAGGGCAGAACTTACGTTTTATCCGTTTCCAGTATGATGCTCAAAGAGGATTTCCCTGCAGGAACGCCGCACCTGGAAGAGCTTTTGGAAAATGCACCAGCGGTATTGGCAAATGGCGGTAGCTGCATCCCAGGACCCGATGGCGAGTGGATCATAGAGCCGCAAATTGGAAAAGAAGAATTGATCACAGCAACACTCGACCTCAACCGAGTTTACGAAGAGCGTCAAAACTTTGATCCTTCAGGTCATTATTCCAGACCAGACGTCACACAATTACACGTGAATAGGGAACGACAATCGACTGTTAAGTTTGATTAATCATTAATGTGGTAATGTGGTAATGTGGTAATGTGGTAATGTGGTAATGTGGTAATGTGGTAATGTGGTAATGTGGTAATGTGGTAATGTGGTAATGTGGTAATGTGGTAATGTGGTAATGTGGTAATGTGGTAATGTGGTAATGTGGTAATGTGGTAATGTGGTAATGTGGTAATGAAATTGTGATTTTTAAGTTGATGAGCCAATTTTATTGCGGTGTCTTCTCCATAAATTATCAACGAACTCCTTACAACGAATTACTTAGTTCATTGGATTATTTTCGACTTTAACATCAATACAATTAATCCCGTCAATTAGATCTTTTGTCTTTTGCCTTTTGTTTCTTGACTCATGTTTCTAGTTTCTTCTCTTTTCTTTTCTATTATCTCTTGTTTCTCCTCTTTCCCCTCGTTTCTAATCTAAATTCATTTAATTTTTCTTTTGAACTCCGCTCTTGTCAAAAATGTATCTTTGCAAAAAATTAGAGTGATGAGTAGAGGCAATGAAGGATCTAGTGGTAAAGGCATTGGCCGTCAAGGCGGTAAGTCCAATTCCAACAGTAAAGGTGGTAATAGGAGAAATGCTGGTTCACAGGATCATAAAAGCAATACTTCCGGACGCGGCAGCGCTTCCACAAAAAATACACGAGGTGGTAAGAACCAAGTCATTGGTACTTCCAGATCTGGTAATCCTGTGACGAAGAAAGAATACATCGATCGTAAAAAGAAAGAAGGAACCGTTACTAAGAAGAGTTCGGCTTCTGGAATTCGTCTCAATAAATACATTGCAAATAGCGGTCTTTGCAGCCGTCGCGATGCAGACATCTATATCGCTGCTGGTAGTGTCACGGTAAATGACAAGCCGGTGACTGAAATGGGTTTCCGTGTGCAGCCGTCTGATGAAGTTAAATTTGATGGCCGTTCTGTGGAGCCTAAAAGGAAAGAATATTTCCTACTTAATAAGCCTAAAGGATTCATCACACCTAGAACTGGTGAAAAGCAAAGCAAAACGGTAATGGATCTTATGGCTAGTGCATCTGCTAGTAAGTTGCATTACATAGGTCGTCTAGGAAGAAAGTCATTGGGTCTGATGATATTTACCAATGATCTAGAGGTTGCCAATTCTATGAATAACCCTAAGAAGAAACTTCGCAAAATCTACCATGTTGCACTCGACCGTAGTTTCAAACATGAAGATCTTATGAAAGTGCGCAATGGAGTGACGATTGAAGGCGAAGAAATAAAAATTGAGGATATTAATTATGTTGATGGCGGCAAGAACAACGAAATAGGTATTGAAATACACAATGGAAAGGACAACATCGTCCAGCGCATTTTTGATAGTGTTGGTTATGAAGTAGTAACCCTTGATCGAGTTGTGATAGGTGGCTTAACTAAAAAGGATCTACCACGTGGACACTACAGGTTGCTCAACAAACAAGAAATCATCAACCTCAAGATGCTTGCATAATTTAATATTTGTATAACATAGAAGTTCCTAGCAAATAAGATATTAGCTTTTTAAATTTCATTTAAAATTACCTATTGAACACTAAGTACATTGATCTCATTGATCAGACCTACCATTTCCCAACGGAAGAGTTTGACATCAAAGAAAAGCAACTCCACTTTCACGGTATCGATCTCATGAAACTGGTTCAGGAATATGGAAGCCCATTAAAGTTCACGTATCTACCTAAGATTTCAGAGAACATCAATCGTGCAAAGAGCTGGTTTGATTCCGCTTTCGCGAAAGCGGACTATCAAGCAAAATATCGTTACTGCTATTGCACTAAGAGCTCGCATTTCAAGTATGTGCTGGATGAGGCCTTGAAGAACGACATCCACGTGGAAACAAGTAGCGCCTTTGATATCAACATTGTCAAGAGTCTGAAAAAAAGTGGTAAGATCAGCAAAGACACTTACGTGATTTGCAACGGTTTTAAACGTGACCTATATATAGAGAATATTGCCAGCCTTATTGATTCTGGACAGAAAAACTGTATTCCAGTCATCGACAATCATGAGGAATTACCCTTGTTACAGCAGGCGACTGAAAAGAAATTCAAAGTTGGTATACGCATCGCTAGTGAAGAAGAGCCCAAGTTTGAATTCTACACAAGTAGATTAGGTATAGGTTATAAAAACATCAACGCTTTTTATAAAAATCAAATTGAAGGAAATGATCAAGTGGAACTAAAAATGCTTCACTTTTTCATCAATACTGGTATACGTGACACAGCTTACTACTGGAACGAATTGCATAAATGTTTGAGAGTTTATGTGAGTCTCAAGAAAATTTGTCCAACACTAGATAGCTTGAATATAGGTGGTGGATTTCCCATTAAAAACAGCCTCGCTTTTGATTTTGACTATCAATATATGATAGAAGAAATCGTGAGCCAGATCAAACAGGTTTGTGATGATGCAGAGGTTCCCGTTCCGGATTTATTTACTGAATTTGGCTCTTTTACCGTAGGTGAAAGTGGCGGTGCGATCTATAAGATTTTGCATCAAAAACAACAGAACGATCGTGAGAAATGGAGCATGATCAATAGTTCCTTCATCACGACTTTACCAGATTCCTGGGCCATTAGCAAACGTTTTATTTTGTTGCCGCTCAATCGCTGGAATGATGAGTATGAACGCGTTTTATTAGGTGGTTTGACTTGTGATAGTGATGATTATTACAACAGTGAGCAAAATGTGAACGCGATCTACCTACCTAAATATCATAAAGACAAACCTACGTACATAGGCTTTTTCAACACTGGAGCTTATCAGGAAACTATAGGTGGTTATGGTGGTATTCAACACTGTTTGATACCTGCTCCCAAACATGTTTTGATTGATAGAGATGAGAATGGCGAGATAGTGACAGAATTGTTTAGGGATCAACAAACCTCTGAACAGATGCTTGAGATTTTGGGTTATTAAATCCGTGAGTCATATTTATTATATTTAACCACTTGACATTAAACATATTATCATGAGTACATCTAACTATGCCGGCATTGAAGATCAATATGCTGGACTGGATAACGCTTCTATAGTTTTAATTCCAGTTCCCTATGATGGAACCAGTACATGGCAAAAAGGAGCCGATAAAGGTCCAGATGCTTTTCTTGACGCCAGTCGCAACATGGAATTATATGATATCGAGACAGATACTGAGGTCTACCAACACGGTGTTTATCTTGCAGATCCAGTTTCAGAGAATTCCTCTCCAGAGAAAATGGTAGATGCGGTTCATGCCGCAACTAAAAAATATATAAAGCGAAATAAGTTTGTGACGCTTTTTGGCGGTGAGCATTCAATTTCCATTGGAAGTATACGTGCATTCAATGAAATGTTTGAGAATCTGAGCGTTCTACAGATTGATGCTCATGCAGATTTACGTAAAGAGTATGATGGCAGCAGCTGCAATCATGCTTGTGCCGTATATGAAGCAAGTCAAAATACCAATCTGGTTCAAGTGGGAATCCGTAGTATGGATAGCATTGAGTTAGGTATTAATGACGAAGAAAGAATATTCTACGCACACGAGATGGTGCAGGACGATTACTGGTCAGAAAAAGCTACCGAAGCTTTAACTGAAAATGTGTTTATCACCATCGACCTTGATGGTTTTGATCCTTCCATCTGTCCTTCAACGGGAACTCCAGAGCCTGGTGGGTTGTTTTGGTATGAGACACTAGATTTCTTGCGTGGCGTTTTTGAAGAGAAAAATGTAGTAGGTTTTGACATTGTGGAACTTTGTCCTAATCCTAATGAGAAATCATCAGATTTTCTAGCAGCAAAATTGTACTACAAGATGTTGAGCTATAAGTTCAAGGATATCGCACTAGAAGGTGAAGAAGGTTATGATGCCGATAAAGGATTTGCTAAAGCTGGCCTGAAAAAAATGAAGAATATTAATGAGGATTGATTCAATTTCATGTTCCATTTGTTTACTCCTTTTAGTATTAATTGAGATTTCTTGCGCGCCCGTAGCGTCAAAAGAAGTTGAGATTCCATCAAATTCATCTCGGATTCTACCGCTCAAAGATTCTAGAAAAATTGATCCAGAAACCACTGAGATTTTCCTTGATGCTAATTACGATACGACGGCACATAAAACTCTTAAAGATCAATTAGGTGATTTAGACCCAAATACGTTTGTAGAATTGAAATATTTAAACGGACAATTTTATCTGTATGATTCTTGTGATGGCGGGTTCGTAGCTTACAAAGTATCGCAAGATCAAATTAAAAGTTACGGAATTCATGAAGACATTGATTTTCAAATCGTAAATCAAAAAAAGACTGACCTAAATATGGTTTTCGAACTTACTACTGATGGATATAGCGGCCCAATTACTATGAGTATTACTAGAACACCCGTAGACTTAGTTGATAAAATTATTACTTTAAAAAATGGTGTAGCGACCATAAGTTATGCGACGGCTGCGACTAACATTAATAAATTTTACGCCATCATAAATCAATGTCCAACAACTAAGGTTTCAGAGTTTGAAGGATTTACCAATCCAAATTTTTAATTAAAATAATATCATGAGTAAACCAATTACTGATTTCATAGAAAAATATTTCCTACACTTTAACGGTGCCGCGCTAGTCGATGCCGCCAAAGGTTATGAAGACCAACTCAACAACGGCTCTAAAATGTTGGTTTCCCTAGCAGGTGCCATGAGTACGGCAGAAATAGGAAAAATTTTTGCTGAAGTCATACGCAAAGACAAAGTTCACATCATCTCTTGTACGGGTGCCAATCTAGAGGAAGACCTGATGAATCTAGTCGCTCACTCACATTATAAAAGAGTACCCAACTACCGCGATTTGACTCCTCAAGATGAATGGGATTTGTTGGAAAAAGGACTTAACCGAGTAACCGATACCTGTATTCCTGAAGAAGAAGCTTTTAGAAGATTGCAGGAACATATCGTGAAAATTTGGAAAGATGCAGAGGCTAATGGCGAGCGCTATTTCCCTCACGAGTATATGTACAAATTGCTTTTAAGCGGTGTATTGGAAGAATACTATGAAATCCCAATTGAGAACTCATGGATGTACGCAGCTGCTAAAGCAAATCTTCCTATCGTCGTTCCAGGCTGGGAAGACAGTACAATGGGTAACATTTTTGCCAGCTATGTTCTTAAAGGAGAACTCAAAGCGAGCACCGTTAAAAGCGGAATCGAGTACATGACCTATCTCGCAGACTGGTATACAGATAACAGCAAGAATGGTATTGGATTCTTCCAAATTGGTGGTGGTATCGCCGGAGATTTCCCTATTTGCGTGGTGCCTATGTTGTATCAAGATATGGAGCGTACAGACACGCCGTTCTGGAGTTACTTCTGCCAGATTTCAGACTCTACGACCAGTTATGGTAGTTATTCTGGAGCAGTTCCCAACGAGAAAATCACTTGGGGAAAACTTGATATCGATACACCTAAATTTATTGTGGAGAGTGATGCAACCATCGTGGCTCCGTTGATTTTTGCCTATTTATTGAATATGTAGATGGTTGAATAGTTCGCTTTCGCGAAAGCGAAAACATCATAATCCAGTTCACAAAAACAAAACCTATGAAAAATATTATATGCCTATTCCTCTTGACAGCGACTCTTGTCAGTTGCGGCTCAAAAAAGAATGCTAATGAGGTAAGTCGAGATTTCAATATTGAGATTGTCTCTGTTATTGATAATGACGTTAAACTCAAATGTACACAAGGTTGCGCTTGGACTGAGTTATCTTTTACGGTTAATAATTATCAGCCGCAAGGCGTTGATGCTTATGGGATGACCAGTAATACGGTCAATACACTGGCAGATGTAAGCGACAATCTTCCTGATTTCAAATTTACTGTGGCAAAAACCGATAACGGTCTAAATCTTGAACGTATACGTGATACAGGCTGGAATAAGCTTTCCTTTTCATGTAGAAGTGAGTGTAATCAAAGAATTGATTACGAGGGAACTCTTTAACAACGTAGTTCTTTTGATAACTTATACAAACCTGTGAGCCATTGTGGTTCATGGGTTTTTTGATCTGCGGTAATTAACAACATATAGGTAATCGTGAACAGGCCTGAGTAGTACCTTTAACATCTATAAACACATCATAATGAGTACCATTAATATTGACAAAATCGACAACCTCAACCTAGAGTTCCTGAAAACGGAAGATTACGAACAGTTGAAGCATGCGATGATTGATTCTTATAGCAATCTGCCAGACTCCATTTGGGACAAGAAACAGATCAAAACGCTTGTTGACAAATTTCCTGAAGGCCAGGTAGTGCTTAAGGTGAATGATGAGATTGTTGCCTGTGCACTATCTATCATTGTAAATTATGATGATTTTAGAGGTCAGTATACTTATGAGCAAGTTACTGGCAATTATAAATTCACAACGCACGATGAAGATGGTGATGTTCTTTATGGAATAGAGGTGTTTATCAAACCACAGTATCGTGGTATGCGATTGGGTCGACGTTTATACGACTATCGTAAAGAATTGTGTGAGAATTTGAATTTGCGAGGTATCGCTTTTGGCGGTAGAATACCTGGATATCATAACTATGCCAAGGACTTCACGCCTAAACAATACATTGAAAAGGTGCGAATGAAAGAGATCAATGATCCAGTCTTGAACTTTCAGCTGAGCAATGACTTTCACGTGTCCAGAGTATTGAAAAATTATCTGGATGAAGATGCCGCATCTAAGCAGTATGCCGTTTTATTGGAATGGGATAATATTTATTATACAGAGCCACTTCATGCTGACGATACTACAACCGTGAAGAGCACCGTTCGCCTTGGTCTTATCCAATGGCAAATGAGGCCTTATTCTGGTATTGAAGAATTGATGCAACAGGTAGAATATTTTGTGGACAGCCTTGCTGCTTACAGATCTGATTTCGCATTATTTCCAGAATATTTCAATGCACCGTTGATGGCGGCTTATAATGACCATAGTGTAAGTGGCGCCATTAGGGAGTTGGCTAAATATACTTCTATGATCAGAGATAAATTCTCTGACCTAGCGATCAAATATAACATCAACATCATCACAGGTTCCATGCCTGAGATCATCGATGGACATCTTTACAATGTCGGGAACTTATGCCACCGTGATGGAAGGATCGAACAGTACGAGAAGATCCACGTTACTCCAGATGAGCAAAAAGTTTGGGGTCTAAGCAACGGTAGTAAAATCCAAACCTTTGATACCGATTGCGGTAAAATAGGCATCTTGATTTGTTATGATAGTGAGTTCCCAGAATTGAGCCGTATCATGGCAAAAGACGGCATGCAAATCCTATTTGTTCCTTTCTTAACTGACACGCAAAATGCTTATGCAAGAGTACGTTTGTGTTGCCAGGCTCGAGCGGTAGAAAATGAATGTTATGTAGCAATTGCTGGAAGCGTAGGTAATCTACCAGCAGTTGAGAACATGGACATTTCTTATGCGCAAAGTGCTGTTTTCACACCATGTGATTTTGCATTCCCATCCAATGGTGTCAAAGCTGAGGCTACTCCAAATACAGAAATGATCCTGGTTGCAGATGTAGATATGGACTTATTGAAGCAACTCCATAATCACGGAGCCGTTAAGAATCTGAAGGACAGACGTGAAGATCTTTATGAGGTTGTGAAGAAGTAAATTTTAAGAAATTAAATATTATCTTAATCTAAAATTTAAGAACTATGAGAAATTTGCTTGTAATAATTTTTTTAGCAATGGGATCGATATGTTTTGGACAAGAAACCAAAACTGAAGAGAAAGAAAAACCGTTGGTTGAATTTGAAGCCGACAGTGTAACTTTAGATAGTGACTTAAAATTGAACACCTATTCCGGTAATGTAAATCTAAAGACAGATTTACTCACGATTAAGAATGCGGAACGCATCATTTATGACAATATAACCAAACAGATTATTGCCACTGGGTATGAAGAATTTAGTATCGATGGTGAGATACAGTTTTCTGGAAAGGGTAAAATGAAACGGTTGCGATATACCTTAGGAGAATCTATAGCTTACCTTGAATAATTGAATAGCTGTACTGCTCGAGATGGTTCTATTTTGTAATTAATAGAATATTTCCAAAGTGAGTTATTAGTTCAGTTTATTAAATCATGGAGTTCGTGAAAAATCGGTTTTTATTACTATTTGTCTTTACATCAATTTTGTCCTTTTCGCAGATTGAAGAGACTGATTTGGTAATTGGTATGGTGAACGGTAACGAGCTTTATGGAAAGGCAGAGATACCTAGAAAGCCCAATCGACCGATAGAGTTAAAACAGTCTGAATTTGATAATCCACTAATAATACAGCCAGAGGAAATTGAATTTATTATCCTCGATATTTTAGTCACTACAAAAAATAATTTTTTCTTTCCAGAAAATCCAAAAGATGAAGAGGAGAGACTTTATTTAATAACTTATAATTTGGGAACAGCAGAGAAGCCAGAATGGGTATATGCGCGAGAGTTAATTTCTGGTGATTTGTCCTATTATGGTTACCGAATCACTGCTAAAAAGAAATCAGATTTTCTAAATTCTGCTGTTTATTCTGATACTCACGGGAATACCATTTATAATCAAGTCCCGATAGATTCAAGATACACTTATAAGGTAGGTAGATATTTCTATAAAACATTTGACGGTTCTATCATTATTGAAAAAGGGTCTAAAGCTTCTTTTTTAAGCAAAAACGCTGATGTACTCATGTCTGATTGTCAAAATTTGGTCAATTCCATCAAAGAGAAAAAAAGATTTGAAGAAGGCGAGGTAGATCAATTTATTTATAAGTATAACCAAGGTTGTTACTAAAACCTTCCTATCTAATCATTGGAATAATACTAGGATAGGTTACCTGCTTTCCACGGTAGTTTAAAATCGTGAACACAATTGCTAAAATTGCGTTTATCAGCATCATCACTAACGGAATCATAAAGATGCTTGCAAAGGTTTTAATACCTGGAAGTCCATTACCTTGTAAAAACAAAACGATGCCAACAGCCGGTATCATTATCATAGCAATGGTCCACCATATTTGAAAGTTTAATGTTTTTGCGCCTATTCTCTCAAGACCGATCACTTTATCTTTTTTGGTCATCCATAATATTAATGGTACCAGAATATTTCCAACTCCAAATAAAATTCCAATAAGGATTGATAGATGAAAAAAAGCAAGAAATTGTCGGTCTTCTTTCTTCCCATAATCCAGTAAATCCTCGATGTTAATCTGCAACGTTTCACAAATCAATTGAAGTGTTTTACCTCGCGGCTCATTCTGCTCATTCTCTATACGCTGGACGGTTCGCAAACTGATTCCCGATAATTCTGCCAGCTCTTCTTGAGACATTCCTTTCTTAATTCGTGCTTGTTTAATTTTAGCGGCAATCGATTCCATGAGTTGTAGTTTTAAATTCGTTCAAATGTATCTAGCGACGCATCGACTTTACTCATTTTCCAGTGGACTTGTTTACGACACTCTTATGACAAAAGTGTCAACTAACTGTTATTCAATATACTATTTCGCTTTCGCGAAAGCAATTCAAATATTAAAATACCTACTACAATCAAATATTCTGCAGCAACCCACCACAAGTTTTCTTGATATTCAGTATTTGAATACGCCGAATAACTAACAAACACTAAAAAACTCCAGACAATCACATAACGGTATTTCGTAAATATGGAGAACAGCAATGGTATTGTCAAATACCACGGATGCACCGTTGTGGAAAGCAATAAGTAGATCGTAAAAGAGAATAGAATACTGGATAGTAAAAACTCTGGAAACTGATTCTTTCTAAAGGCAGCCAATGCCAGAATTGAGATCAATATAATAATCGATAAAATCTTTCCAACAGTACCAATAATATTGTAACCTATAATTTCATAGCCAATGGCTCGTATCAAATAATAGATACTCGCATTAAATTCAAAACTATTGAACCACAGCCCAACACTGGAGCTGTATTTATCAAACAACTCTGAGGATAAAAAAGGCGCAAACCCAGCTATAAGTACTGCAGCTAGAATTCCGAAAAACAAAATCAGCTTTTTCCATTTTAACGACTTCAATAGTAATGGCAGAATCATCAATGGCAACAACTTGAGAAGTATTCCAAGACCTAAATAAATAGGACTCTTGATACGATCATAGCAAATGAAGTGATAGACTCCTATCAACATCAAACAAGCCATAACGCCTTCCCAATGCAGATTGCCAGTTAATTCGATCATAACAAACGGATTGAGATAATAGAGCAAAATCAATTCTGCAGGCTTTCCTAGAATACGCAATAGCTTGATACCGTAAATGAAAATCAGGATCTCTGCGATGATGATAAAAACTCTCATCCAGACCACTGTCATCACCACACTTTTGCCACCTAAGAATGCAGCGGCTGCAAAAAAGAATTGGTTGAATGGTGGATAGTTCGTGTAATGACCACTGGAAAGTTCACCCATGGATGCATGCAACAAAGTAGCATTTGGAATGAAATCTACACCATTAGCCATGATATCATCAGGCAGATACAGGTATGGATTATAACCATTAAGTAACATGTGACCATCCCATATGAACCTAAAGAAGTCTTGGGAAAGATTAGGCGTGTCCCATAAAAAAACCAGTCGTAATGCCAGTCCAGCCAACAGCCATGCGACAAGATTCGGTTTGATGTCTGTTTTGAGTGATAGCCATTTTGGAAATAGTTCAATTCCTTTTTTACGTGATTGAACTGCTATCCAGTAAAATCCTATAAAGAATACAAATAATCCTGAATAGACGAGAAGGTTGTCGAGAAACTGCTTTCGCGAAAGCGAACTAAAAAGAGCATACCCAAAAAAGCTTAGAATCAAGAGTATTGCAAAGCCGTTCTGCAGCCGCGCTTTCATCTACTGCTTGTCAGTTAAACTCGAGAAAAACACAAAACCGAATCCAATCACGAGCATCAAATGAAATGGAAATAGTCCAAAATCGCCGCCTTGATCGCCCACAATAAATGCCGAATACAGCCCGAATATGAAGTATAACATAAGTATACCTTCAATAATGACGTTGGGGCTCAATTTTTTTCGCAGGTATTTATTGGTCTTCCAATTATTGCCCATTACAGCGAGATTGAATTTAGGGGTGCGCACAAACTCGCTGCTTTTGCCTAAATGACCTTCAATAACCGCAATAGAATTGTGTAATGAGAACCCCATCGCTATGCTGAAAAAAGTAAAAAACATCCCAATGTAGGTCACAAAACTTTTAAAGCCACCACCATAGGTATTGCGGTACATGAACCAGTAGCAAATGAAAAATATGATCGTACTTATCACGAAAAAGCTCATCACGATAAAATAAACTTTGAGGTGCTCGTACTCATTTTTGATGTACAGCATAGGAATACTGAGAACAGCAACGATCAAGACATTGAGGAACATGGTGCTGTTGAGAAGATGAAGAATGCCATGAAACTTGGTCTTTAAAGAAAGGTTTTTACTGGACAGCACCTTTCTAAACATCTTCTGAAAATTCTCTGCACCACCTTTATTCCATCTGAACTGTTGAGAGCGAGCCGCGCTAATGACAATCGGCAATTCGGCTGGAGTGGTGACATCTTCTAGATATACAAATTTCCAGTTCTTAAGTTGGGCTCGATAGCTCAAATCAAGATCCTCGGTTAGTGTGTCGCCTTGCCAGTTACCAGCATCAAAAATGGTTTGCTTGCGCCAGATCCCTGCCGTACCGTTGAAGTTGATAAAGTGACCTTTTGAATTGCGACCTACTTGTTCTAGCGTGAAATGTGCGTCCAGTGCAAAAGCCTGCACTTGTGTCAAAATGCTGTAATCCCTATTGAGATGGGACCATCTTGTCTGTACAACGCCTACTTTGGGGTCTTTGAAATGACCTACTGTTTTAAGCAACCAATCTGATTCTGGAAGAAAGTCTGCGTCAAATATTGCAATAAAATCACCCTTTGCGATTTTCAAACCTTCCTTTAACGCACCGGCCTTATAACTCGTTCGTATCTCACGCTGAATATGACTGACGTCAAAACCTAAATCTTGAAGTTTCTTGACTTTTACAGATGTGATCTCCACAGACTCGTCTGTGCTATCATCTAGCACTTGAATTTCTAATTTGCTTTTAGGATACTCAAGAAAGGCCATGTTATCCAGCAATCGCTCCATAACATATAGTTCATTGAAAACTGGTAACTGAATTGTGACAAACGGTAATTCGTCTGTTTGATCTACAGGAATAGAGGCTTGCTTATTTTTATTTTGCGCCTTAAGATAATTAACGAGTAGATTAAGCTGCGAAAAAGAATAAAATAGGATCATGAGCAATGACGCTGAATACACAGTAATACAAATCCACTCTAAGATCATTTTTTAAGGCCGTATTTGAAGATCCATGTTAAAATTTTAACACCTGCAAAGATAGCACCTTTGATTGTTCCTGAAACCTTTGAGACCCCTATTCTATTGCGGTATCGCATGGGAACCTCTGTGTAGGAATAGCCTTTTTTAAGCGCTTTTAGTTGCATTTCTACCGTCCATCCATACGTCTGATCTTCCATTTTTAATGCAACCAACTTATCATATTTTATCGCACGAAAAGGTCCTAAATCCGTAAACCTGGAGTTGAAAAATAAAGTCATCAAACTGGTAGCTAGCCAGTTTCCAAATATTTGTGGGCCAGTCATGGATCCAGATTCCCTCAATTCTTTTTTGCGCGCACCTATGACTAGATCAATACCTGATTCAATTATAGGTGCTACAAGTTGTGTGAGCTGTTCTGGATAATCGCTGTAATCACCATCCAGAAATACAATGATGTCTGGTTGGATTTCTTTTTGAGCAACATATTCCAATCCCTTTAAACAAGCAAAACCATAACCACGCCTATATTCAGTTAAAACCGTTGCGCCGGCCTCTCTGGCATTGCTCACAGTATCATCTGTAGAATTGTTACTTATTACGATGACCTCTTCTACAATTGCAGGAATATCTGCAAGAACAGATCCTATAGAATCTGCCTCGTTAAAAGCAGGAATAATCACATTAATAATAGGTCGTTTTGGCATAGGTTGTTAAGAAGTCCTAATCGTCAGGAGATCGGTTGGGATCTTGCGTTTTGTAGCTTTTAAGGTATGGATCCAAAGCCGCAAAGCTATCCATAATACTCTTAAACTTGTGATATGAACCTACACTTTAGGAACTGTGCACTTTAGAAAAGGAAATGTTGATCATATACGACGATCGACCTTTAGCGGTTTTTAGTAGTTCGCTTTCGCGAAAGCGAACTTATAAAATCATTAATTAAAACCATTGTTTTTCTCGTTAGGATCTGACCCACCAAACTTAGAGAATTTGTAGGTGAAACTTAGCATGAAATAGCGCTCTAGAACAAGACTGCTCGTATCTTGAATGTAATCCTGAGTAGCTACCCGACGAGTCGCAATCACCTGATCAAATATATCGTACGCCTTTAGTTTGACTATCGCCCTATCCTTAGCAAACTTGTAACCTAAACTGCCTATCACCACAAAACTATCATTATCAAACTGGTCTGATACATTTCCATAGCGATTGTATTCACCTCTCAATCCCAATGTGACGTTTTTAGGCCAGAAGGTCAGTAAGTCAATATTGAAATTATGATTTGTAAACTCTTGATCTTGAATACTACCTATATCATAGGATGCCGTATTCAAACTCAAATTGTAATCGAGATCAATTTCAAATATATCTCTTATTGAATATTCAAAGGAGACCCTAGGAGTAATACCTAGGATCTCACTTGTAAACCTCTGGCCATTTGTAAAGGAATTGTTGCGATTGTAACTGGCATTAATGGACAGGTCACCGCCTATCTGTCTCTTGTCTTTTTTCCAATTCTTACTGAAACTACCGTAAAGGTAACCGTTGCGATTACCATCTACATTAACATAAGTTGTGGTACGGATAAGGTCCTGGTCAGTGGTTGTAATGGCGGTAACGTCATTGTTGTTTATATCGTAATTTCCTCCCATATAAAAGCCTTCTCCTATTTCCCAGTTATAATTGCTCAAATTGAAACGAATACTGTGACGCACAGTAGCATCAAGATCTGGATTACCTACTATCAGGTTCAAAGGATTAGTTCTATTCACAACAGGTTGTAGCTGCCTTACACTGGGAACATTGACGCTATTATTATAATTAAGATAAACCCGTCCGAACTTCCCTAATTTTTGTCGAATATTTGCCTGTAAGAAAATATTTCCAAAGCTTTTATCAAAACTTACTCGCTGTAATACATCCTCACTTTCTAAAGTTTGGAAAATGTAGCCCGTGTTGAATTCCAACCTTAATTCATTTTTTTCATATTGGACTCCAACTTCAGGCCGTTGCTGGACGCTGATTACATTAAAGTCATTGCTCAAAGCTTGATTGAAGGAACGGTTTCCAGAATTAGGATCAACATCAAAAACGCTACGCTCGCTATTTTGATTCCTGTATTGATAATTATATTCCACAGAGGCTCGCCAGTTGCTATCTAAGGCTTGCCTGTATCGCGGACTTAAATTGAATCTGGAATTACGAGTTTTTTGATCGATGATTTGATTTTGGATCTCTGTTGTAGGCGTATCTCCAGTAAAAGTATTTCTCTCTGATCTAAAGAGATCCTGCGAATCATTTTGGTCATCATTAACATAAACAAAAAAGCTAACAAAACTCCCTTTTTTCTTAAGCCTGCGGCTCGCATAGATATCACCTTCCAGATTGCGGCTATCAGATGTCGTACTACTGTTTGAGTTTAAATCATTAATTACATTTCCGTTTTCATCAAGGGAGGTCGAGAAACGATTTGATACATCAGAATTTGTAGAGATTGTGACTCCAGGACTAAAGGTGATTGAAGTCAGTGTATCTGGTTTGACCTCCACACGTCCACCAAATCGATGGTTGTCTGCTACCCTATTGCTTTCATTACTACTGTTTGTGGTAAAAGTTCTGTCGGGAAGAAATGTAGTTCTAATAGTTTCTCTAGCTGATCTGTTATCTGATTTACCATAAAAGTAATTTGCATCTGCCTCTATAACTTCCCCAAATTCGTTGCTCACATTGAATCCGGCAGATCTACTACTGGTAATCCCATCGTTATTGTTGTAATACAGTCCACTGAGTCCACCTTGACCTCCAGAATAAACGCTATTTCCTATAGCATCATACACCTCATCAAATGAGAAACCTGGACTGTTGATATTATTGCTACTTCCCAACACGCTAATCCTAAGATCTTCCTTAAAATAATTTACAATACCACTCATGGAGTAGCGATCGTCAGTACCAGCTCCAGCGGTAAGCCTAGAGAACCAGCCTTTATTTTTGTCCTCATCAATGGTAATATTAATCTCGCTGGCATTATCATCACCAGCGTCACCAGATTGTCGCTGCTCCTCAGTCTTTGACTCTGTTACCTGAATTTTATCAATTATTTCTTTCGGTAAATTTTTAAGAGCAACTTGTGGGTCATCTCCAAAGAACTCTTTACCATTCACAAGAATCTTGGTGACTGATTTACCGTTAATCGTGATGTTTCCATCTTTATCTAATTCTACTCCTGGTAATTCTTTGATCACATCTTCCAGAGTCGCATCTGCTCTCGTGTTGAAAGATTTAGCGTTGAATTCTAACGTGTCTTGTTTAAGAGTGATGGGTGCCTTTCTAGCAGTAACTATAACGTCACCTAGTGCCTCAATATCATTACTTAAGAGCAATGTTCCCATATCAATTTGACGCCCCTTGGTCAAATCAATTACTTTAGAAACTTCCTGATATCCTTGAAAAGAGGTGTAGAAATTTAAAAGCTCGTAATTGGTATTCCCTGTCAAGTTAAATTTTCCATCGATATCTGTAATGGAATACGTTATCAGAGTAGAATCTTCCACAGATTCAAGAAAAACTGTAGCGCTCAACAGTTTTTGTTTACTTAATGAATCTGCAATAGTTCCTGTAATTTCGAATTGTTGAGCAAACGTCAACGTTCCTAAAAAAAGGAACGTGAACATGAATAAAATTTTCTTCATTAGTCTAGTTGGTCTTTTCCTACAACGTGTAGGAAAATGTTTTATTACTTCTTCCTCATATATACACTGACCGGCACACCATGAAAGTCAAAGTTTTCTCTCAATTTATTTTCCAAAAAACGTTTGTAAGGCTCACGCACATATTGAGGTAAATTACAGAAGAATGCAAACTGCGGCTGCGGCGTAGGCAGCTGAGTGATAAATTTGATTTTTACAAATTTACCCTTAAGCGATGGTGGTGGCGTATTTTCTATAATAGGTAACATGACCTCATTGAGCTTACTGGTCTTAATTTTCTTACTACGGTTTTTGAAAACTTCAACAGCAGTTTCAATGGCTTTGAAAATACGTTGCTTGTTCAAGACCGAAATGAAAACAATAGGCACATCAGTGAAAGGTTCCATTTCTTGACGTATGCGTTTTTCATAATCACGCACACTATTGGTTTCCTTTTCGACAAGATCCCATTTATTGACTAGAATGACGATTCCTTTGCGGTTGCGTTCTGCCAGCCAAAATATATTCTGTACCTGACCGTCAAAACCTCTGGTAGCATCCAGCACTACCATACAAACATCACAATGTTCAATAGCTCGCACACTGCGCATCACACTATAAAATTCTAAGTCTTCCTTAACCTTTTTCTTACGGCGTATTCCTGCAGTATCGACCAGATTGAACTCAAACCCAAATCGGTTATACTTAGTATCGATAGAGTCTCTAGTCGTTCCAGCAATATCTGTAACGATGTATCTATTCTCACCAATAAGCGCATTGATAAAGGATGATTTTCCTGCATTAGGTCGACCCACAACCGCAAATCTTGGGAGATTCTCCTCTACTTCTTCTCTAGGTTCTGGAAGATTCTCTACTACAGCATCGAGCAAATCACCAGTCCCACTGCCGCTTATACTGGAAATAGAATGATAATCACCTAATCCTAAATTATAAAACTCGTAGGCCTCCTGTTCTCTGGATGGATTGTCTACTTTATTAACGACCAATAGTACAGGTTTCTTGATTTTACGCAATAATTGCGCGACATCTTCATCCTCGCGAGTGATTCCATCTGCAGCATCCACCATAAATAGGATCACATCTGCCTCGTCGATGGCAAGTTCCACCTGCTTATCAATTTCTTCTTCAAAAACATCATCGCTACCTATGGCATAACCACCAGTATCAATAACCGAAAAATCACGACCATTCCAGTCACTTTTACCGTAATGGCGATCTCTCGTCACACCACTTACCGCATCGGTTATGGCCTCACGGCGTTTGATTAATCTGTTGAAAAGGGTGCTTTTACCAGTGTTGGGCCTACCAACGATTGCTACAATACTCATAATCCTGCTTTTGCAGCTGCAAAGGTAATTTTTTTAAAGTGCGCAACGCCTGCAATTAACGATAGAATAGATCGCTAGTTTAGGAGTATTTGAAATGAAAAGAAGTTGTTTATTGAGTTCGCTTTCGCGAAAGCGAACTTCTTCAACATCCATAATTACTTCTTACGGTCAATCACATAATCCACCATCATTAATAGTGACCGTTTATATTCAGAATCTGGGAAGGTATTAAGGATATCAAGAGCTCTGTTTTTATAGTCATACATGGCGGTGACAGCATATTCCAGACCACCGGCATCTTTCACAAATTGGATAACCTCTCGAACTCGTTTCTTGTCACGATTGTGTCTCTTGACAGAATTAATAAGCCATTTCTTATCTTTTTTTGAGGCATTATTGAGAGTGTAAATAAGCGGTAAGGTCATTTTTTGCTCCTTGATATCAATTCCTGTAGGTTTTCCAATACGCTGATTGCCGTAATCAAAAAGGTCATCCTTGATCTGGAATGCCACTCCAATCAGCTCGCCGAATTCTCTCATCTTCTCCACACTGGGACTCTCTGGTGAGACCGCACAGGCTCCTAAACTGCAGCATGCAGCAATGAGCGTTGCCGTTTTTTTGGTAATGATGTCGTAGTAGACTTTTTCAGTAATATCGAGTCTTCGTGCTTTTTCTATCTGTAGCAATTCGCCTTCGCTCATCTCTCTCACCGCAACACTAATAATCTGTAGCAGGTCAAAATCCTTGTTGTCGATACTAAGAAGTAAGCCTTTGGATAGCAGGTAATCACCAACAAGCACTGCGATCTTATTCTTCCACAAAGAGTTGACTGAGAAGAAACCGCGTCGCTTCAAACTATCATCAACCACATCATCATGTACCAGCGTTGCCGTATGAATCAGCTCAATCACGGCGGCACCGCGGTAGGTACGATCATTAACCTGACCTTTCCCAACCATTTTAGCCACCAGAAAAACGAACATGGGACGCATTTGCTTTCCCTTTCTATTCACTATAAAATAGGTGATTCTATTAAGCAGCGGAATACGAGAAGCCATTGACAAACGGAATTTCTCTTCAAAGAGTTCCATTTCAAGTGCTATAGGTTGCTTGATCTGTTCAACAATCTTCATAGATCAAAGATACGTGTCAGTTACTTATGTGCTAGTGTGAGAGGAAGCAGTTTGAAAAATATCTCGCTTTCGCGAAAGCGAGCCATAAAAACATCTATGAGGATTTATTAGCCAATTGCCCACAGGCGGCATCAATGTCCTTACCACGACTGCGTCGTATGTTTACCACGATACGATTTTTCTCTAGCTCGTGCTCGTACATATCAATAGCAGATTTACTGGCCTGTTCAAACCTGGCGTCATCAATACTATTGTACTCGATAATATTTACTTTACAGGGTATCACTTTGCAGAATTTGACCAATGCCTGTACATCTTCCATCTGGTCATTGATTCCTTTCCAAACCACATATTCATAAGTGACTCGAGTACCAGTTTTATCGTACCAATATTTAAGTGCTTCCTTAATATCATCCAGTGGAAATTGCTCATTAAATGGCATGATCTTGACTCGTTTCTCGTCAATCGCGCTATGAAGCGATAAAGCTAGGTTGAATTTGGGTCGGTCATCTGCTAGCTTTTTGATCATTTTAGGGACGCCACTAGTGGAAAGCGTAATGCGTTTTGGCGACATTCCCAATCCGTCATCTCCTGTAATCTTATCGATGGATTTGATGACATTTTTATAATTCATGAGTGGCTCGCCCATTCCCATGAAAACGATATTAGATAACGGTCGATTATAATAAGATCTACTTTGCTGGTCAATAGCCACCACTTGATCATAGATCTCATCTGGGTTGAGGTTGCGCATGCGTTTCAATCGTGCGGTAGCACAAAACTCACAGTTCAAACTACAGCCTACTTGGGAAGAAACACAGGCAGTCGTCCTAGTTGGAGTTGGGATCATTACAGATTCCACCGTAAGACCATCGTGAAGCTTTACGGCATTTTTTATAGTGCCATCGCTACTACGTTGCATGTCGTCCACCCTAATATGATTGATGACAAAATGCTGATCCAGAAACTCTCGGGTTGATTTTGAGATATTGGTCATATCGTCAAAATCGTGTGCGCCTTTCTTCCATAACCATTCATAGATCTGGTTGCCTCTGAAGGCTTTTTCACCACGATCTACAAAATAATTACGCAGTTGGTCAAGGTCCAATGACCTGATATCCTTCTTATTTGTTTGAGTTTGTTCCATAAAAAATACGCTGCAAAATTAAGGAATCTCGCAGCGCATCTCAGGTTTTGAATAAGCTTATTGCTTGATTAACTTTTTAGTGATGGTCTGACCATCGTTTGTATTTAGCTTTATGAAATACAAACCTTTTGCTGCGTTAGAAATATCTACTGTGTTATTAGAGATACTAGTAGCAGATTCATTGATCAATTGTCCGTTCAGGTTAAATACTTTATACGACACTGGCTGATCGCTGTCGATGGTAAACAGTCCAGTTGATGGATTAGGATAGATGTTGATGGCCATTTCAGGGGCATCAGTATCTTCAGCATTTAATGTAGCATAATAAGCTCCGTTCATGGATATTGCACTTGTATCACTTGGATCTAACCAATCTCTGAGCCTTTGAGCTGAATTGAAACCACTATTCCAACCAACATCGAGTCTACCGTAGATATCGAAACCACCGTTATCCGTAGTGCCAGCACAAAATGCAGAACCTGCTGAAAGGACTCCAATAACTTGATCATTTTGATTTATCAATGAACTTCCAGAAGACCCTTGTTCTGTAACGCCATATTCCCAATTATCGACGTACCAAACTTGATCATTTGCAGCATTAAAATTAAAAGTCCTCTTCGTAGCAGCTTCATCATTTCTTGCGAATTTCATAATATCAGTTGATGGATGATGAAGACCGAATTGAAATGTAGGTATAGCTGTGGAACTTCTATTCCATCCTGCATAAAATAAATTCCATTCAGCCGGTGGTAATTGATTGATTTGAAATAAGGCAAAATCACTGTCGTCATTGTTAGCTTTCAGCTGACCACCAGTCAGTACGTTAATCGGTTGTTCTGGCCCATTTGTATCTCTAGTAGTTGCACAATCTGGTGTGTTGGTAAACCATTGAAATCCAAAAGCAACAGTGCTTATGGCATCAAAACCAGCGCCTATGCCATCAGGACGTTTATCACCATTTGCTGCAAAACCTATGCAGTGGTTAGCAGTCAAAAAATATGGAACAGCGTTTTCAGAAGTATTATTCATTAAAGTTCCAGAACACCCACCTGTTCCTGAAGGGGTAGAAATAATTATCCTCGCAACTGAGTTTATAAAATCATCCCTCGTAGAGTTCCAGCTCTTACTAGTATTATTATTAAAATCAGGATCGCACAGCACATCTACATTACAATCTTCAGATTCGTTGAGCTTTGCAGCTAGTTTTCGTTTTTTAAACAAATCGACATATCCATGTGTTACTTTTTCAATATTTAATCTTCCTAAGCCTTTTACTGATTGAGGCTCATAATATTCTAACCAAAAATTGTCGCCTTGAATTACCCATGTTCCTAATTTTCCATTTTCTTGGTTTTCATTTGACGTGTACGGTCCAATTTTGTCTGACTTTGAATTGTTATAAATAAACAATTCTCCTCCCTTAGGTAGACTATATAAATCAAATATAGCCCTCATAAAAAAAGCTCCGTTGGACTTCACGTTTAACTTCCATATCCGATCACCATTAGGTAAATTGGTCCACGCACCGCTATTGAACAAATTAAGATCTACTGGAACATCAGCTCCTATGCGTAACGCTTTATTTATTCCATCTGCATTTGACGATTTATCTTCAATTTGAAGAGCCTTGACATCAACTTTAGGTAAAACAAAAGGTTCTGGTTCTAAAATAGATTTTTGTATCATCGACCAGCTCCTTGGCTCAACTTCATTTGTAACCTGAGCAAATGATGCTATAGAAATAAAGCAGCAAATAAAAAATATAATGGTTTTCATATAAAAACTTTAGGGGAATTTAAAGATACAATTTTGAACCAAAAAAGCCCTCAATCATTATAGATAAAGGGCTTTTAAGCTGGTTAGCGGTAAAATTAATCGATGATTAACATTGCATCACCGTAAGTACTAAATCTATATTTTTCTTTCATAGCAACATCGTAGGCTTTTTTCAAGAAATCATATCCTGCAAAAGCCGCTGCTTGCATCATAAGCGTGGATTTAGGATGATGAAAATTGGTGATCATCGCATTAGCAATAGAAAATTCATAATCTGGAAATATGAATTTATTGGTCCACCCGTCAAAAGTATTCAAATGGCCATCACTGCTCACAGCACTCTCTAAAGAACGCATAGTAGTTGTACCTACGGCACAGATATTCCTTTTTTCATCAATGGCTTTATTGACCATGTTACAAGTCTCTTGTGAGATAAAAGCTTGTTCACTGTCCATTTTATGTTTTGAAAGATCTTCTACTTCTACTGGTGAAAACGTCCCTAAACCAATGTGCATGGTAACACTGGTCATATCAATACCTTTAATTTCCAATCGCTTGAGCAAGTGCTTTGAGAAGTGCAATCCAGCAACTGGTGCTGCAACGGCTCCTTCATTAGCAGCATAAATAGTTTGATAACGCTCTTCATCTTCTGGTTCTACATCACGACCCAATTCTTTAGGTAATGGCGTCTCTCCCAACTCACGTAATTTTTTGCGGAATTCCTCATAAGTACCATCATACAAAAAACGCAGAGTTCGACCTCTTGAAGTGGTATTGTCAATTACCTCAGCAACTAGACTTTCATCCTCGCCAAAATATAATTTGTTACCAATCCTAATCTTACGAGCTGGATCAACAAGTACATCCCACAACTTTGTCGTCGGGTTCAATTCTCTCAAAAGGAATACCTCGATACGTGCGCCTGTTTTTTCCTTATTACCATATAATCGGGCTGGAAAAACCTTAGTATCATTCATCACAAACACGTCCTTTTCATCAAAATAATCGATGACATCCTTGAACATTTTGTGCTCAATCTCGCCAGTACTTTTGTGTAGTACCATTAAACGCGACTCGTCTCTATTTTCAACAGGATGTTGCGCTATAAGCTCTTCTGGCAGCTTATAACCAAATTGTGATAACTTCATAAATTGATTTAATTATAATTTGCAAATATACGATTCTGCAATAGGCGTTGTCAAGTAAATAGAGACTTAAATTTCTGTAATATCGACGTTTACACTCTTAAGATCATCCCAATAATCGCCATAACTTTTAGAAACGACACCTGCATCATTGATTATCAGATCTGTTTTGAGACACAAAGGCGCAAAAGCCAGTGCCATGCGGTGATCATTGTAGGTGTCTATTCGCACCAGATTGTTGAAATGACCATCTTCTGGAAAATGAATTTCTAGTGTATCATCTGTTGTTGTTATTTCGCTTTCGCGAAAGCGTGTTCCCTCAACCTCCATCGCAGCAATACGATCTGTTTCCTTGATTCTCAAAGTGTGCAAACCTGTCATTTTCAAGTCAATTCCTAAACCTAAACATGTAGCAAAGATGGTCTGTGCTTGATCTGGTTGTTCTGTAAGATCAAACTCCAAGTGTTGTGGCTGGTTAAAATCCTTGATTTTGGTGAGCGTAATCTCGTTGGACCCAAACTGTGTTCTCACGCCCATTTTTTTATAAATAGCAGACAACTGAGCATCGCCTTGCAGGCTAACTTCCTTATAGGCGCTCAATTGAACTGAATAACCTTCAGGCTGCAATGCAACCCAACCGTACCAGTATCCAGCACTACTCCAATCAGATTCTACTGTAACCTCCATATCCTCAATTTTATTCTGAGGTTTAATTTCAATGTGTTGATCTTCAAAATTTACATTAAGACCTATTTCCTGTAGCATTGTGGTTGTCATTTCCAAGTATGGCCTAGAGGTCAATTCACCTGAAAGTCTCAAATGCAAACCGTTCTCCATTTGAGCTCCTATAAGTAGCAGCGCACTTAAATACTGACTGGAAACTCCTGCGTCCATGGTTACCTCGCCTCCTTTGAGAGACTTTCCATGAATCAACAATGGCGGGTACCCTTCGTTTTCAACGTAATCTATCTGCGCGCCCAGATATCTCAAGGCATCCACAAGAATACCTATAGGACGTTCTTTCATACGTTTACTACCGGTAAGAACAGTTTTCCTACCGGTTTGATTTGCAAGAAAAGCAGTTAGAAATCGCATGGCCGTTCCTGCATGACCTATATCGAGAGTTTCTTCAGTACTTTCTAATGCATGAGTCAAATGGACGGTATCATCGCTATTGGAAAGGTTTCTGATCTGGAGATTGGGATACTGCTGTTGGAGAATTAAGAGCCTGTTGCTCTCACTTTTTGACCCAGTAATTTTAATCTTTTTTGATTCTATGGAATGAGATTGAGATGCTCTAAGTTTGAGATTCATAATGTTTACTTGAGCTTTTCATTGTTATGGTGACGGTCGTGATCACGATCGGTTTTGATTTGTAACTTTTTCGCGAAAGCTCTTTCCAGATCAGTTCCTGTTTGATTTGCTAGGCATAAAACCACAAACATCACATCTGCAAGCTCCTCACCCAGATCCTTATTCTTATCGCTTTCCTTCTCACTTTGCTCACCATATCGCCTAGCGATAATGCGGGCAACCTCTCCAACTTCTTCAGTAAGCTGCGCCATATTAGTGAGTTCGTTAAAATAGCGAACGCCATGGTTTTTAATCCAGGCGTCCACTTGTTCTTGCGATTGTTTGAGGCTCATTTATACTTTTTTAAGGACGATTTTTTCTGCATCTTTTGCTACGATAGCCGTAAAAAAGTCTTTCCATTGTGTATAATCCATGGGCAAGACTTCTAGGTCGTTCATTTCAAAATCTGCTATAACGGTAATCTTATTTCCTGTTTGAGAGGTAACAAATCTATAACTTCCTTTTCCGTCATTGTAATTATACTGTACACTTTCTGGAAGGGAAACAACCTCATAGTTTTCGGGTATTTCTAAGTTCACAATCGTTTTAGTCTGAATAGGATATCCAATAACTACTGGAAGTTTTCTATCTGCTAACTTATATGGATTCTCATCATTAATCTCGTTGAGTAATGGGGTGATGTACACCTTGTCGCCAATTTCTTCAGAAGCGCTTGATAGTTTTACATCATAAGAAAACCCAACAGGTTTCTTATAAGTTTTGACATTTTTCAATTCTAGATTTGTAATCTCTAGTCCGGGCGAATCGTCTTGTAAATATTTGATTACTTCATCATCATCTCTAGTTGAGTAGTTACTTCTATAAAAATATGCCATATGACTAGTAAGACGTTTGTTCGTTTTTCCTGAGACAGTCATATCATCGTTAAGCTTTACGTTTGAAATGACCATTTCTTTAGAATGTTCTTTAGGAGATAAGTTTACCCAAAAAGAGGTGCCATCAGATTTCACAGCTCTTCCTTGCCAGTTCATTGCTCTTAGTGGCAACGATCCTGCAGGTAAAACAGTTTCAGTCGCATCTAGAAATATATTCTTGTCACCAACTTTAGCCAACGTTGCAACGTAATTGAATCCATCTCTAGTAGGAAAAAGAGGGATGCCATTGTCTTTTGTACTTATAAGAATAGGATAGGACTCAATATTTTCAGATTGTAGTATAGAGGTGAGTAATAGATTAACATCGGCTACATTTCCTGATCCTTCTTTGAAAGCGCCTTTTATTCCATCCTTAGATGTAAAACCATAGTATCCGTTCCATTTGACGTTATCCTTTACAAAATTGTAAATTTTAGAAATTTTATCTTCAGTGGTGGTTGCACCTTCTAATGCTGCATTTACTTCATCTTTATAAAATGGTCGTAAGTTTAATTGATCACCAAACATCTTATGGTCGTAAATGGTTTTAGCCACTGACTCCCAATCAATGCTCAAATATTTCACGGGCTCTGATGGGTACTTAATAGAGGCCATTTCAAAAATTATTTTTGATCTGTACAGAGAAAGGTCACCAGACATAGGCTCTTCTTTCAATGCAGGAACATCTGTAGTTTCGACTTTGAGAACTTGATTACTCAACTCATATTGCTGGGATGAAAATGTTGTTTGTGTAGGATTTATACCTGAGCCTGTTCTTTCCTTTGACGATGTTTTAATTTTATCTGCCTCTACTGATCGCTGTAGATCTGGAACAAATGATGCTCTAGGATTGAACAAAACGTTATATGCATAGTACTCTAGCATCTCAACCCTAATATCCAATTTATTAATCGGAATATCATATTGCAAAATCACGTCATCAATAGCCATAAACGGTGAATCGATATCATATTCAAACTCTATTACCGACCCAACTCTTACATCAGGCATCGTGAAGCTGGAGCGTTTCCAATACTCGTTGATATCTTCCTCAAATTCTCCTGAACTGCGCAACTTTACTCGATCTACTTTATCACCATCTTGGAAATAAGTATATCCTTTCAGAGACTTTAATCGCTCACGTTTTGAACTATTCTCATTGTACAAGCGCACCTGTTTAGTAGCATAATCCAGACCTTCTTCTGTATTAATTTTAATACGCTCATGAATAGATCTTCTTTGTCTAAATCCTTGACCTTGGTAGTATGTAAAAGATATATGCTCTTTGCGGAAAAGTACTTCAGCTGCTGGTTGTTCGTCGTCTTTATTTGTTTTGCTCTCAAAATCTATATTATCAACCTTTCCAAAACGATAATCTTGAGCGGTTACAGCCACTGTACATAAAAAAATTACTATTGGTAAATATTGTTTCATATTAATTGATTTTTAAAACTCTTTTAGAACTATCGTGTTTAACCACTTCAGACCTAAACTTTCTATATTCTTCGTATTCTTTTTTATCAAACATTCCTGCTAAGATTTCAAGACGTCTTTCAACAACAATATTTCCATTGTCACTTTGCGATAATTTAAGATCATACTCTCCGTAATTTGATTTTATATTCACCGGATTAGGTAAAGCATCAACTGATACTCCTTCATCAAGCTGAATCTCGTAAATATCTTGATCAATGTAGCCACGGTCGATTTCAAAATCCAACCTTCTATCAGAGTATACAGGAGGTTCAGATGTATTTCTATTCAAAATTACAGGTTGGAATAAAAGTAAATTTCCCGTTTTAGAACCATAGCTAGCGATTTCAAGTTGAACATCTTCGATAAAACGAGGTATTGACTTGTCACTAGAATTTATGGCATCTATTATAAAGAGTCCATTTAAATGATCCCACTGTTCTAAATAGTTATTTTTTAAATCTCCGCTGTTTTGGGATTCCAAGCGATTGCGCCAGGCATACTGCACACCTTCTGATTCGATGTTGACCTTACCAGTTAAACGTCCATTTTCATTTATCTGAAATTGCCCTAAGGTTTTTTGCAAGTTTTTATTTGAGTCATAACTGGTAGTGTGCACCAATTTTCCTCCTTCTGGAGTAATTACTAGCGCATCTCTATCATCTGTAAAGTCAGACATAAACCCAAACGGAGCAGTTTTACTGGTACATTCCAGCCAGTAATCTTTATTTTCTTCTAATTCTGGCAAATAAAGAATCACATGATTCCCTTCTGTCATTGAAAATTCACGATCCATACTTCGTTTTTCAGATCCGCCATATATAGCCGCATAGTTGGACTTGACTCCAACTTCATTCATTAAAGCCATGGTATAATTTGTCAAGCCTTTACAATCTCCATAAGCCATTTTATGAACATCTACTGCCTCGATAGGTTTCCAGCCACCTATTCCTACTTGAACGCTAATATATCTAGAACGATCCTGAACGTATTCATAAACAATTTTGGCCTTCTCAATATCGGTAGTAGCATTGCTAGTGAGGCTTTTAATTTCTTGTTTTACCTCGTCTGGTAGTTCTTGGGTTCCCACTAACAAATCATCGTGCATCCATTTTCCGAAATCTTGCCAACTGTTATTTACACCTTCCACACCTTCCATGACAAAATTTTTCATTGCAAATTTTACCACTGGAGCAAAAGATTTAAATCCTGGTCTGTAGGCTTCATTCTTGATTGCAACTAAATCTTTTGCTACATAGTGTAAATCACCCAATTTTTCAATGGAAAACGAATCAAAATTCTGTTCTTTAAATTTCACCTCTGTGTCAGAGTTATTTATAATTTGAATGGAGCTGGATTCCGTACTACAGTAAAAATTTTCCAATGGTAACCACTGTGGTAGAAATGCAGTAGATTCCATTTCAACCTCAGAGGTGTAGTGTACTGTAATAGGGAACGTTCTAGCAGTATATTCGAGATACTTAACACGGTTGTCTGCGTACAAGGTTCCAGAATCTACCGCACTCACATCTCTAAAATCGCGCTCTTTAATAGTAGTGATCTCATTGCCTAAGGCATCATAAATCACTGCTCTCATATCTTTTATGTCCCAGCTATCACTGTAATTTTGATGAGCATTGATATAATTCATCCCAGTTTTGTTAAAAACAGTGACGATTCTATCTTCAGTAACCGTAACATCATCGATGTCGTTAACTTCTACCACCACATCGTTTTGGCGAATGACGGCATTAGCATTAGTGGTTAACTTTTGCGGGATTGTTATTGAGATTAATTTAGAATCTAGCTGCGCTTGTGTAGAGATTGTGAACAGCAACAATAGAAGCAATGGATATTGGGTGATCTTATTCATAAATTCTACAAAATAAGGATTTTATGAAAGTATTTTCATACGTTGACAAAACTTAACGCTTTGTTAAAGTGTCAGCATCCGTTTATCGAGTTATCAATCCTCTTTACTATCAATAATTATGGTCACCGGTCCATCATTGACCAGTCTCACCTGCATGTCTGCTCCAAAAGTTCCCGTGGGAATTTGTTTGTTACGCTTTCGCGAAAGCGTACTCACAAAAGCCTCATACAATGGAATGGCAACTTCTGGTTTTGCGGCATTGATGTAACTAGGTCGATTTCCTTTCTTGGTTTGAGCATAAAGTGTGAACTGTGACACTACTAAAATATCGCCATCAATATCTCCTATGCTTAGATTCATCTTACCAGCTTTGTCAGTAAAGATGCGCAGGCCACATATTTTGCGTACTAGGTATTCAATATCCTCGCTAGAGTCTGTTGCTGTGATACCAATGAGTACCAAAAGCCCACGATTAATAGATCCTAGACTCTGTCCACCACTATGAACGCTTGCATTTGAAACTCTTTGTACAACTACTCTCATTGTATGGCATGTTTATCTTGACGGTAATTGTCTTCATCGCCATTGACGATTTGAACGTAACTCTCGTATCTGCTTAAATGGATCTCATCATTCTCAACCGATGCTTTGACTGCGCACTTAGGCTCCTCTAAATGTAAGCAGTTGTGAAATTTACAATCCTGCTGGCGAGAGGCAATTTCTGGAAAGTAACCGCCTATTTCTTCCTTTTCCATATCAACAACTCCAAAACCTTTGATACCAGGCGTATCTATCAACCTCGCACCAAATTCCAGATCAAACATTTCTGCAAATGTCGTTGTGTGCTGTCCTTGACTATGCTGATCTGATATTTTTTTGGTTTTCAAATCTAATCCTGGAGCGACTGCGTTTGCAAGCGTACTTTTTCCAGCACCACTATGACCCGCAAACATACTGGTCTTGTCCTGCATTTTCTCCTTGACCTTATCGATGTTTTTGCCAGTCTCTGCACTTATGGCAATGCATTCATATCCTATGGATTTGTAGAGATGCATTAAATACCGCACCTCATCCAACTCTGTCATTGTGAGCAATTCCTCTCCGGTTTCTGGATCAACAGCTACCTGGTCCTGATCGTCGTTATAGGTGTCGATCTTATTAAAAACCAAAACTGCCGGAATGTGATAAGCCTCTGCCGTCAATAAAAATCGGTCGATGAAGGATGTAAACGTCGGCGGATTATTGAGTGTGACCAATAGAAAAACTTGGTCCACATTTGCCGCAATGATATGAGTCTGTTTAGATAGATTAACTGATTTGCGAACAATGTAATTATCGCGATCGTGTATCACATTAATGATTCCTATCTCTTCATCGCCTTTCTTCTCAATTTCAAAATCCACGTTGTCGCCTACGGCAATTGGGTTGGTACTCTTTATGCCTTGCAACCTAAATTTCCCCTTGATTCTACAAGAATAAAAACTGCCGTCAGCACCTTTCACCTCATACCAACTTCCCGTCGATCTGTAGACGATTCCAGTCATTTAGTTTTTGAAAGAATTTTCCATATTCAAAATTAAGGTATTTGAAAAGAGAATAACAGCTCTTTCCAAATACCTGATGATCACTATTTAGAAATGTTCACAATCTTCTCCTGGTGATTGATGGACTCCTGGTGAACCGCTTTGAAAACTCTCAAAATAAATTCTTCGCTCAAACCATGTTCTTGTCCTTCAAGAATCATCTTTCCTAGAATTTCATTCCAACGCTTGGATTGAAGTACCGCTACATTACGCGACTTTTTCAATTCTCCAATGGCATCAGCCGTTTTCATTCTTTTTCCTAAAGTTTCAATAATCGAGTTATCGATCACATCGATCTGTGCTCTCAAGACTCCTAACTTATTCTGGTATCCAGCCTCATCGTCATGCTCCTTTCTAATTTTCAAGTCTTTGAAAATCTGCATAAGAGTCGTTGGCGTCACTTGTTGTGCCGCATCGCTCCATGCGTTATCTGGATCATAATGAGTCTCTATCATCAAACCATCATAGTTCAAATCAAGTGCAGTCTGGGAAACCTCAAGGATCATATCTCTCTTTCCTGTAATGTGCGATGGATCACAAATCAATGGTAGGTCTGGGAAACGTGTCTGGAAATCAACCGCAATCTGCCATTCTGGATTATTACGATATTTTGACTTTTCATAGGTAGAGAATCCTCTATGTATGACTCCTAAGTTCTTAATATCAGCGGTATATAGTCGCTCTACTGCTCCTATCCACAACGCTAGATCTGGATTGACAGGATTCTTAACTAAAACCACCTTATCTGTTCCCTTAAGCGCATCTGCGATTTCCTGAACGATAAAAGGACTCACTGTAGAACGCGCACCTATCCATAATAAATCGATATCGTGTTCCAGTGCTAAATCTACGTGAGCTTTGTTTGCGACTTCTGTAGCAGTAAGCAGTCCAGTCTCTTTTTTGGCTCTTTGCAACCATTTCAAGCCTATAGCGCCAACTCCTTCAAAATTTCCTGGACGTGTTCGTGGTTTCCATATTCCTGCTCTCAAATATGTTGTATCGCTGTCTTTCAGCTCGTGTGCAATTTTTAAAACTTGGTCTTCAGTCTCTGCACTACACGGTCCTGCGATCACGATAGGGTGATCTAGTTTATGTGCGTCCAGCCAGTTTCTGTACTCTTTCTTATTTTTCATTTTGTATTCCTTTTAGTATGGTTTTAATTCTATTTGTTTGTTCCATATCTTCAAATATGGCTTTGTGATTGTCTGTGTTTACGCTTTCGCGAAAGCGTACTAAATTTTCAATATATCCGTCCAGAGAGTCCAGGACATGTTTCTTATTCTGGGCAAAAATAGGCGTCCACATTGCCGGTGAACTCTTTGCAAGTCGCACCGTGCTTTCAAATCCACTGCCGGCCAGGTCAAATATATCTTGCTCTACTTGCTCCTCCTGTATGACGGTCTTCCCTAACATGAAGCTGGAAATATGTGATAAGTGGGAAACAAATGCGATGTGTCTATCATGCGTAAGTGGCGTCATGTATCGTATCCTCATGCCGAGAACATCAAAGATTTCCTTTGCCATTTCCTGCAATTTAAATGCTGTCTTTTCCACTTCGCATACAATCATGGTTTTCTTATCAAACAACCCATGAATCGCAGCATCAGGACCAGAAAATTCAGTTCCTGCAATAGGGTGTGCAGCTAGAAATTGGCGTCTATTTTTATGGCCTTCTACAGCGTTACAAATAGCTTCTTTAGTAGATCCAACATCTATCACCAGCGCATGTTCTGGAATCAAATCCAAAACCTGTGGCACTACGCTCAAAGCGGCATCAACCGGAATGCTTATCAATACTAAATCTGCTAGTTTGAGATCTTCCATCGTCGCTACCTCATCAACCATTCCGTTTTCCGCCGCTCGCTGTGCATGCGCCTCATTTTGATCAATACCGTAAAAAGTGGCATCCTTGAAATGCTCTCGCAAATCCAAAAGCATGGATCCACCTATGAGACCAGTTCCTATAAGAAACACATTTTTCATGCGTTCTGCTTTTTTGAAACCCTTTCGAGCATCGTTGCTATTTCTTCTTCTTTGACACACAATGAAAACCTCACGTAACCTTCACCATTCTTACCAAAAATGCTTCCTGGTGTGATGAATATATGTTGCTTGTGAAGCACGCCGTCTACAAATGCCTTGTCATCTTCAATTCCTGCTGGCAATTTGCACCAGACGAACAATCCGCCAGTTTGTAATTCGGGTTCTAGGTCAAGAGCATGTGCTACCTGTATCGTCAATTCTCGTCTTTTGATGTATGTTTTATCTTGATTCTCTAGCCAACTTGCATCCGTTTTTAAAGCAGCAATCGCTCCTTTTTGAACACCGTAAAACATGCCGCTATCCATGTTGGTCTTTACTTTCAAAACTTCTTTCAGTACATCTGCATTTCCAGTCAACATACCAACACGCCAGCCAGCCATATTAAAGGTTTTACTAATAGAATTCAATTCCAAAGCGCAATCCAGCGAACCTTCCACTTGATGGATACTGACCTTATTTTCATATCCTACGCAGCTATATGGGTTATCGTTAACAACCAAAATATTATGCTTACGGGCAAAGGCGACTAAATTTTCAAAAACTTCTAGATTTCCTGCAGCGCCGGTAGGCATATTGGGATAGTTGGTCCACATAAGTTTCACCTTGGACAATTCCATTTGCTCCAAAGCTTCAAAGTCTGGCATCCAATTATTATTAGACGTCAGGTCATAAGTGACTGCTTGGGCTTCACACAATTTAGTCGCACTAGCATAAGTAGGATAACCTGGATCTGGAATCAAAACCTGATCACCAGGATTCAAGTATGCTAGTGAAATATGAAGAATTCCTTCCTTACTACCCATCAACGGAATGACCTCTGACTCTGAATCGATCGACACATTATACTGGGATTTGTAAAAATCTGCCATTGCTTCTCGCAATTCTGGCAAACCTAAATAGCTTTGGTAACCGTGCGCTTTATGGTCTCCCATAGCATTGACCAGCGCAGGGATCACATGATCTGGCGGCAATAGGTCTGGACTGCCTATTCCCGCATTAATAATAGGTTTTCCTTCGTTCATCAAACTACGCACTTCGCGTAATTTGGTGGCAAAATAATATTCTTGAACGCTATCAAGTCGTCTTGCTGTTGCTATCATAACGTAGCGCTTTTATAAATTCCTAAAATGGTGAGTTCCTTAATGTAAGGCTGGATTTGTTGTTGTGCAGTGGTGAATTGGCTCAGATTGTCAAATTCCAAATCTGCTACAAACGAGAACAAAAAAGGTTTCTCAACAATGGGAATGGATTGAATTTTAGTAAGATTGATGCGCTGTGCGCCAAAAATCGTTAGAATACGTGCAAGCGATCCAGCCTCGTGACTACTTGCAAAATTGATAGTGGCCTTATTGGGCTCATGATTATCCACCTGATTTTTTTCTACTACCACAAATCGGGTGGCATTATTTTTAATTTCTTGAATGTCAGTGGCGATGATATCTAGATCGTATATGGTTGCCGCAATACTTGATGCAATAGCTGCAATTCCTTTTTTCCCATCGCGCTGTATGCGGTAAGCTGCTGCTGCTGTATCATCAGTTTCTACCAGTTTAATTTCTGGATAATCTCTAAAGAATGGCTTGCACTGCAATAATGCCATGGGATGTGATTGTACCTCAACGATATCTTCCAGTTTTTGACCTTTCAATGCCATCAATTGGTGGTCGATATCCAGATAGCACTCTGCAGTGATGCTCAAATCATTCTCACTGATCAACGTATAGTTGGGCAAAATGCTACCTGCAATAGAATTACCTATGGCCATAACGCCTTTATCAACCTCGCCTTGAGCCACGGCACGACCTAGTTGGTCAAAAGTGCTGCACTCTAACAACTCCACATCTCCGTACAACAAATCTGCCACCTGATGGTGGTATGATCCCTTCACACCTTGTATTGCAACCTTCATTTATTCCTATAAAAAAAGTCCTGAATGATTCAGGACTTTATTGTGAGTGATATATTTTAAATTACTTCAATAGAGTCCGTTCTTCCATAAAATAGAAGTAGTAACGAGACCAGAAGTAAGTAGTTGAATTCATAACAAGTGGCTAATGTAGAATACTTTATTTAAAACTCATAGTAAAAACAAAACATTTAAATAAAAAAGATTGCGATAACGTTGTTGTAGTTTATAATGTTTTCGCTTTCGCGAAAGCGAATTCATCACAATTCCTATCTTTACCTTATGTCTATTGAAGTTTCCAAAATCACAAAAACATACGGCAGCCAAAAGGCGCTAGATGACGTTTCCTTCTCCATAAAGTCTGGAGAAATCGTTGGGTTTTTAGGTCCTAATGGCGCTGGAAAGTCAACGATGATGCGCATCCTGACGACTTATTTGAATGCAGATGATGGAACAGCAACAGTAAACGGCCACGATGTTGCGACCGATTCTAGAGCGGTGCAAAGTTCCATAGGTTACCTGCCAGAGAACAATCCGTTGTATCCTGATATGTATGTGAAGGAATATTTGGGTTTTAGTGCGAGTATTTACAAGCTGGAAAATGCCAAGCAGCGCATTAACGAAGTGATCGCAGAAACCGGTCTGGAATCCCACCAAATCAAAAAAATTCAAGAGCTTTCCAAAGGTTACAAACAACGTGTAGGGCTGGCTAATGCATTATTGCACCAGCCTAAAGTTCTCATTCTGGATGAACCCACGACAGGACTAGATCCTAATCAATTAGTGGAAATTCGCAGCTTGATACGTAAAGTCGCCCAAAACACAACCATCCTACTTTCTACACACATCATGCAGGAAGTTGAGGCCATGTGCGATCGCGTGATCATCATCAATAAAGGAAAAATTGTCGCAGATGATTATCTGAAAAATCTCAAAAGCGACGAGATCCAAGTCATTGATGTAGAATTTGACTATCGTGTGGAACCAGAATTGTTACAGCGAATTCCTCTAGTACGTGAAGTAAAAGAACTGCACGGGTTCAATTATAGATTGCGTTTTGAAACAAAAACCGACCAGCGCAGCGGCGTTTTTGATTTTGCCCATGATAATGAGTTGAAGATTTTGTCGCTCAACAAAAGGAACAAGAATCTTGAGGCGATGTTTCAGGAGTTGACTGGTGAGTGATTATTCCTTTTTGTAAGTTTGAATTTATGAAAAATCTTTACATTTTATCAATCCTCTCTCTGGCGGGAGTCATTTCATGTGACGATCGAAACGATTTTGAGCCGCCAGTTGAAATTACCAACAGCGCAAATGTAACAGTTGATGGCATTGAAAGATCTTTCATAAATAATGAAATCACTGGCAACACTAATTGTAACATGATTTATGTTACTGTAAGTAACTTCCATGAAGACGAATATGCTGGTTATGAATTAGATTTTGATATATCGAAACAAGGTGATTTAATAAGGGTTGAATACCTTGAAAGAACGGGTGAGAGCGGTAGGATTCCATTCTATTTGACTCACGCCTTTGATCCTATTTCTACAATGAATATTTCTGATTTCATGTATGATGAATCGAGTAATGATTTATCCTTTAATTTCTCGGGAACGATATTCAATGAAACTGATAATTCCATACAAAGAGAGATCAATGGCACAATAGACGTTGAGAATCATAAAGAGTTTGAATGCTCCATAGGTTTACTTACCAGAATGGCGTACGAGTCAAACGAATTTACTTTTAAGGACACTTATATACGTAAAAGTACCTACCCTAATGGTTCACAAAGGCACATATTTTATTCTAACAACGGATATCGTTTAGAATTCAATTTGAATCAGCAGTTAGGCAATTTAGAATTGGGAACGTACCCAATAGTAGAAAACAATTTGCCTGCTTTTATAAACTTATTTAAATATACAGGGCTTTTAATTGCAACTCAATCGCCTACTATAGTAAATTCAGATTGGAATGAATATCAAACCAGTGGCACTTTTACAACAACTGATAAAATTGAGATCGATGGCGGATTGAAGGTAAAAGGTTATTTTGATCTGGATGTCATCGAAAATAACGAGGTAATCTTTAAGATAGATAGAATGGAGTTTATAACTTTTGGAAACTAAATATTATAGAGTTAGAACAAAACCTCTTCAGGTGCAAAAACGGGAATGGTGGAGTGTTTGAAATCTTTCTTGTTTCTGGTGATGATGCCGTTGACGCCTTTTATGGATGCAGCGCATTCAAACTGGACGGCGTCTTCATAATCGCTAATTGGTTGAGAAACCGCTCTACGCAACATGGAAGAATCTGCGGGAACAATGGTTAGGAGATCTAAAAGTTTACCAATAACCTCTGTAGCAGGTATATTGTCCATTGATTTGGACAAAATGTAGTGTGTTGTCGTAATACTAATCGCAGACGAAAATAAATTCCACTTTTTCTCTCTTGCTGTTTCAAATAATTGAGCCGCAACCTTTCCATATGGCTCTCTCATTGTCACAAGATCGATTAATATATTAGTGTCAAGAAAGTACTGCATGCTACTGCTTTGAATAACGCTCTTCTCTAATTATATCCCGATCTTTCACGTAATCAATATCCAAGGGAGCAACACCTGCTATACCTTCTAAGAATTCTGGCAATTTCCAACCTGTTCGTTTATCTTTCTTATCTGCATTTCCAACATCATAGAGCGTGTTAGGTTCACTGATATTCGTGCCATTGAATATCCTTCGAAGTGTATTTTCTATTAATTCTGATAAACTACGATCCGTTCCTTGAGCATATTGTTTTGCTTTATTGATTACATCTTCATCGATACTTAATGTCAATTTCTTTTTCATAATTAACTCCTTTGTCATGCCGCTCGAAAGTAGCATCGGTCTCTAAGTAATGTAGTACTATTGTAAAAACATACGTATACTTAATATAAATATACGTATAAATATAATTTTTCTTGATATAAAAGGATTCCACATCTTTGCAACATGTTCAAAAAAGAAAGACACTTTTACATCATAAAACTCCAGTATCTGGGCTTCCGATTCCATGGCTGGCAGAAACAACCTGATCTTCCTACAGTAGAGCGCATGGTGCAGCGCACGCTGCGATTCGTTTTTGATCATTCTAATTTCAAAATACTTGCTGCCGGAAGAACTGACGCTCGAGTTTCAGTAAATGAAACGGCGATTGAATTGTTTCTGGACGATGAACCTATTGCTGACCTTGATGTTTTTCTAAAAGAATTCAACCTCAACTTGCCTAGCGATATCAGGGCATTGCACATTGAGCCTACCACAGCTGATTTCAATATCATTAATTCTCCTAAGGTTAAGGAATACATTTATCTATTCTCTCATGGCGAGAAGTTCCATCCGTTTTGTGCGCCGTTGATGGTTTATATGAAGTCAGAACTGGATATAGAACTCATGAAAAAGGCGGCACAATTATTTGTGGGCGAGAAGGATTTCTGGTCCTATACCTACAAACCTTCGGCGGAAACCAATACAAACAGCATGGTTGACAGCTGTTATATCGAAGAAAATAATCTCTTTACAGCAAACTTTTTTCCTGAGGAGAGTTTTTGCTTTCGCGTAAGCGGGAAAGGTTTTAAACGCCACCAAGTAAGGATCATGATGGGTGCCCTTTTTGACCTTGGAATGGGCAAAATGACCTTTGAAGAATTTGAAAAAACCTTAGATGGTTCAAATCTTATCCATTTATCGCACATCGCTCCCAGTAGTGGACTGATGCTTTTTAGAACAGAATTAACAACGTGAGACGACAATCGGCTTATTATTGTATGAACAAATATTTCAACATAACAACATGAAAAACATACTTTTAGCAGCGGCAGCGATGGCGATCACTTTTACGGCAACTTCACAAGAATTTGTTTCTATGGATAAAAGCCCGATGGACGCCGCTTATTATCCAGCGCAATCTACAAAGCGCGCTTTCGCGAAAACGGATGAACAAAAAGCTGCATTGCAACCACAAATTAGAGTGCTTTACGGCAGACCATCCTTAAACGATCGTAATCTATTTACCTCTACAGATGTAAAGGATTCTGGAATTACCAAATATGGCGAAAAGTGGAGATTAGGAGCTAATGAAAGCACAGAAATTACATTGATGAGTAATGCTATGATTGGTGACCAAGTATTACCAGCAGGTCGCTATTCTATCGTTGTTGTTCCTACAGAGAATGAATGGACATTCCACATTAATGCTGAAAACGATGGTTGGGGAAATTTTTCTCACAAGTCTGAAATGGATGTAGTGACAACTACTATTCCCGTAACTACAGAAGATGAAAGTCTTGAAAATTTAAGCATTGCTTTGTATTCACCTAACAACGACAATGTCGTACACATGAAAATGGGTTGGGGAACTTACAGAGCTGAGTTACCTATAACGCTTCTCTAGTTATTTAGAAAGATCAATCGACCTTGCCAGGTGACGTCAACGTCGACAGTAACTGGTTCTATATCTAATATCACATCGCCGTAGCCATTAATGGTTCCGGCGATGTTTTGTTTTACATCCATGCGCCACTCGCTGGTGCCACGATGAAAAATTTGAGCGTTTTGAATTTCAAGATCTTCAGCATAAATACGTCCATCGCCTTCAAGGAAAGTGATATCTGCATTCTGTACCGAACCACTTAAATAGAAGTAGCTCAAATTATTAGAAACGATTCTGAGATTCTGGGTATTGAGTTGCATACGCATATCACCATCAGTGTTATAGAAATCTTCTTCCACGGTAGCATCTTCTGACAATAGAGTGAGATTAGGGTAGTTAAGAACACCGTCGCTCTTAAGATCTTCTCCGGTGCTAGTTCTAATTTCGGTTAGGTTGGGTGATGTGATTTCGATTTGCGTTATTCCATAATCTCTTATGACGTTACAGCCGTTATTATTCACAATTTGAAGTTGGCCATCAACTACTTTGACATCAATATCATTGAATAGATTTTCTCCGGTAGTAACAACAACTCTTTGAACGGGTCCTTGTTTAAAGGTGGCGCCCATACGTTCAAAGATTACGACTTTATCAAATGCATCTACTTCTACTTCAAAACTCTGGATATCACCTGCTGTTTGTGTGCAGTTCAAACCATCTTCACTGTCGCAACTGGTTGCTGTGCTTATTATTAGAATCATTGTAAGTGAAAACATCGCTACGCTTCTAACTGTTCTCGACTGTCGCTCGAACTGACGCATAAGAAAATTCAAAATATTTCTAAACAACATAGAATCAAACTGAACTGTTCTCGACTGCGCTCGAACTGACATATTTACAACTCCTAACTCTGAACTCTTATCTCCTTTCATAATTCAGTTTTAGCATTAAAAACTTCTTTGAATCGATAGCCTATTCCTAGACTCACGCCTTCAGCTTTTGCGCCGTGTGCTTTTACAGTGACGCTAGCAAAAATGTTGTCTGTCAATCTTCTTTGTAATCCTAGTCTGTTGTAAAACTTAGATTCAAACTCGATAGGCTGATACACGTAATAACCAAATTGCGACAACACACTCGTTTTTCCTAAGTGCAATTCATGTCCTATAAAAAGTCCTACTCGTTTATGATCTTCATCACCGTTGATTCCGTTTTCTGGAAAACTGTTGGCCTGATAATCGCGGAATTCTCTCAGAAATTCGGCAACAAATAATTCGGCTCCAGCATGCAGGCTGCTTTTGATATTGATGCGCTTATCTGCATACACTGAGAAATCATAAAACGGATGCTGGCCGCTGCCACGGTAATCACTCTCGTTAAAACCTAAACGTGCCATAGCATTGATCCCGATCGGCTCTGTGTAACCTCGCTTTTCCCAGATTTTATACTCTGGTATTTCATCACGATTTAAAGTGTAGTTAAGTCCTGCATTGAAAAACCATGTGTTGGTAGAATTATTAGGAGCGCGCACATTAGCATTGGAGTAATGGATGATGCTTGCACCTGCATGAAATCCTAGGCCTTTATAAATATTTTCTTTGCGGTAATTAGCGACTAGATAAGTGGAGCTGGTAATCGTGGTGCCATAGGCATTATTCTGCGGATTAGTCTCCACGTCAAAAGGCTTAGTCATGTAAGCTAGACCTTGGCCTACTCTAAACTGTAGATTACGATTGAAAAAATGAAAATTATAATGCGCGTAAGCGCTATAAGCCTCGCCAAGATTGTAATTTTTCATATCCTGATAAGCAGCACTAAAACCCCAATCTGGAAAACCATAGCGCGATTCCCATTCTTCTTCGCCAAAAGTCTTGCGGTTATAACTAAGCAAAATACCTTTAGGATGATTAGTTATGAGGTGAGAAATATCTGGGTTATGTTGCAAAATAGTCCCGTGCATCAAGGATACATCGATAGTTGCAACTTTTGGAAATTGTTCTTTTGTTTGTGCGGTACTTGCTTTTACACTTCGACTCTGCTCAGTGTAAACCTGAGCGGCGCAAGGCGCCATCAAAGCGAGAAAAACCAAAAGAATTATAAAACGATTCGTCATTAGGGCGAAACTACATTAAAAAATAGCTTTGGCAATGTCGTAAATATTATCGCTTTTTCCCATGCTATAGAAATGCAAAACAGGAACATCATTCGCCAGTAACTCACGACACTGATCGATGCAAAACTCCACGCCTACCTGACGTACGTCTTTATTAGTTTTGCAGTTTTCCACAGCGTCAACTAAATTTTGCGGCATGTCCAGATGGAATGTTTGCGGCAACAACTGCAAATGAGATTTAGTCGCGATAGGCTTGATTCCTGGAATAATTGGAATAGTAATGCCTAAATCTCTAGCAGCATTTACAAATTCAAAATATTTTTGATTGTCAAAGAACATTTGCGTGACCACATAATGCGCACCAGCATCTACCTTATCCTTCAAACGTTTTAAGTCGGTTTTCATGCTGGGAGATTCTTCATGCTTCTCTGGATATCCAGCAACACCAATGCAAAAATCAACATCGCAAGAAATTTCAATCACGTCATGTAAGTAGTGCCCTTTATTCAAATGATCGATTTGTTTGACCAGATCGATCGCAAATTCATGGCCTCCTTCCGTACACTCAAAGCGCTTATCTCCTTTACGGGCGTCACCTCGCAATGCCATTACATTATCAATTTCTAGATATTGACAATCCACCAGCAAATATTCGGTTTCCTGCTGTGTAAAGCCACCGCAAAGCAAATGCGGTACAGTATCCACGTCATATTTGTTCTGGATCGCTGCACAAATCCCCAAGGTACCAGGGCGCATTCTGGTGAGTTTCTTTTCTAACAAACCACCTTTTTTCTCGATGTATATAAACTCCTCACGTGAGGTGGTCACATCTATAAATGGTGGCTTGAATTCCATTAAGGGATCAATATTGTCATACAATTCCTTAATCGATTTCCCCTTTACTGGCGGTATGATTTCAAAGCTGAACAGCGTGTTTTCCGCTTGTTTTATATGGTCGGTAATCTTCATTTAATAATTTCTGGTGTTAATCAGCAATGTTAGGGTTGAGCCATTTTTCTGCTTTCGCGAAAGCGATTCCTTTACGATCCGCATAATCGTGCACTTGGTCTTCCTTTATCTTACCAAGTCCAAAATAACGAGATTCTGGATGCGAAATATAATATCCAGAAACACTTGCTGCTGGCCACATGGCAAGGCTTTCCGTAAGCGTTACTCCTATTTTCTCTTCTACTTGAAGCAGTTCCCAAATAGTCTCTTTCTCTAGGTGGTCTGGACAAGCTGGATAACCTGGCGCTGGTCTTATTCCCTTGTAATTTTCTCGAATCAAATCGTTGTTCTCCAACTGCTCATCGCTGGCATAACCCCAGAATTCTTTACGTATTCTCAAGTGCAGATATTCAGCAAGAGCCTCGGCAAGTCTGTCCGCAAGGGCTTTGAGCATGATGGAATTATAATCGTCGTGGTCTTTTTCAAATTGGGCGGCACGTTCTGGAACGCCAAAACCAGCGCTCACACAAAAAGCCCCTATATAATCCTGTTTTCCAGAATCGGTTGGTGCAATAAAATCTGATAGAGCAATTTGTGGTTTGCCAGCAGCTTTTTTCGATTGTTGGCGCAAGGTTCTAAAGACAAAGTCTGCATCAGATCCTTTTACTTCGATGTCGTCCTGCTCATTTGAATTTGCTGGGAATAAGCCGTAAAGTGCTTTGGCTTCTAGCCAATTCTCATCAATAATTTTATTCAACATTTCCTGAGCATCTGCAAACAACTCTGTGGCTTGCTCGCCCACAACATCATCAGTCAAAATATCTGGATAGCGTCCATGTAAATCCCAACTACGGAAAAATGGCGACCAGTCAATGTATTCTGAAATTTCTTTTAGGTCCAGATCTTCTAATTCGTGAACACCTATTTTTTTAGGCTTTACCGCTTCATAGGTTGACCAATCGATCGGGAATTTATGTTTGCGTGCTTGTTCGATGGTCAAGAAATCCTTCTTCTTTGCCCTACCTAAAAACTCGTCTCGTAGTTTTGAGTATTCTTCTTTTTTCGCTTTCGCGAAAGCGAAATAGTCCTCATCCTTATCACCAGATAATTCACCAGCGATAGTTACAGCTCTACTTGCATCGTTGACGTGGACGATCGTTCCTTCATATTCTGGCGCAATCTTTACAGCAGTATGTGCTCGCGAGGTCGTCGCACCACCAATCATTAACGGCACCTCAAAATTGCGGCGTTTCATCTCTTTGGCGATGTAAACCATTTCATCCAATGATGGAGTAATGAGTCCGCTAAGGCCTATGATATCCACATTATGCTCAATCGCAGCATCAAGAATTTTCTCTGGCGGTACCATCACACCTAGATCGATGATTTCATAATTATTACAAGCCAGCACCACCGAAACGATGTTTTTTCCAATGTCATGAACGTCTCCTTTTACAGTGGCCATGAGGATTTTTGGGGCGCCGGCCCCTAAATCCCCAGAGGGGACTTCTTTGATGGCCTTCTTGATTTTGTCAAGAACACCATCAATATCGTTTAAAACTTGTTCGTTTTTGAATCTTATGACTTTAAAGCCGTTTTCTTGAAGCCAGTTGGTTCTTTCCTGATCCTTTTCTTGTTGTTCTTGTGTGTCGTGATAGGCACCATCGATTTCAACGACGAGATTATGTTTTAAGCATACAAAATCAGCAATGTACATTCCTATAATATGCTCCCTGCGGAATTTATAACCATCCAATTTTTTATTGCTCAACGCTTCCCACATTTTCTGCTCGGCAAGAGTCGGGTTCTTGCGCTTTTCCTTTACTCTTTGCTTCAGTAATCCGTAGGCGATCGGGTTTGCGGTACGCCAGGAAGAAAAAGTCCCCTTAGGGGATTTAGGGGCTTGGAGTCTAAGTTTCTCCTTTTCCTCTTCAATGTAAGGCAGTAAATAAGCCACCGCTTTTTTCATCACGCGGGCGCTCTTGACTACTTGAGGAAGAAACATTTTCCCGCTACCAAATAAATCACCAACCACGTTCATTCCCGTCATCAAGTGACCTTCAATAACCTCGATAGGTGCACTTGATTCTTGTCTAGCTTCTTCCACATCTTCTATAATGTGTGCGTCGATTCCTTTTACAAGCGCTCTCGTGATGCGATCCTGCAATGGCAATTCTCTCCAGCTATTATCTATGGTACTGGTTCTGGTCGTTTGGGTAACATTTTCTGCGTAGTCCAACAATCTTTCAGTAGCATCTTCACGGCGATTGAGCAACACATCTTCTACATGATCAAGCAGCTCTTTATCAATATCATCATACACTTCCAACATTGCCGGATTCACAATTCCTATGTTCATTCCAGCCTTAATGGCGTGGAATAAAAAGGCACTGTGCATCGCTTCCCTTACCTTATCGTTTCCACGAAAGCTGAAACTTACATTACTAACGCCACCACTAACGCTGGCATGTGGCAGGTTCTCACGAACCCATCGAGTTCCATTGATAAAATCGAGCGCGTTAAGCTTGTGCTCTTCCATTCCTGTGGCTACTGGGAAAATATTGAGGTCAAAAATGATGTCCTCTGGAGCAAATTTGACCTCATCGACCAAAATGTCATAACTGCGTTTTGCGATCTCGCAGCGACGTTCATAGGTATCGGCTTGACCTACCTCATCAAATGCCATAACTATGACGGCAGCGCCATAGCGCTTGATGGCAGTGGCATGTTTTTTAAATTCTTCCTTGCCTTCTTTCAAGCTAATGGAGTTGACCACACATTTACCCTGAACTACCTGCAGTCCAGCCTCGATAATTTCCCATTTGGAACTATCGATCATGATGGGCACTCGGGAGATGTCCGGCTCTGCAGCGATAAGATTTAAGAACTTCACCATAGCAGCTTTGCCGTCGATCATTCCATCATCCATATTGATGTCGATGATCTGTGCGCCATTGTCTACCTGATCTCTGGCAATATCCAGCGCCTCATCGTATTTGTCCTCATTAATGAGTCGCAAGAATTTTTTGGAACCTGCTACGTTGGTACGTTCACCAACGTTGACGAAATTACTTTCTGGTGTGATGACCAGCGGTTCGAGTCCGCTAAGTTTGAGTGGTCTAAATTCCTTATCCGACATTTGCTAGTTTTTGAAGTGAAGGAATGGGTCTAGGTTGATATTCTGCAGCTATTTTAGCGATGGCAGCAATGTGTTCTGGGGTTGTCCCGCAGCAACCACCAATAATATTGACGAGCGATTTATCGAGATATTCTCGAATCTGTGAAGCCATTTGATCTGGTGTTTCATCATATTCTCCAAACGCATTAGGCAAGCCAGCATTGGGATAAGCACTAATCCCGTATTGGGATTTGTTTGCTACTGTTTCTAGATATGGGGTGAGTTGTTTTGCGCCCAAGGCGCAATTAAATCCAACAGACAATAACGGAATATGCTCAATGGAAATGAGGAACGCCTCGGCAGTTTGACCGCTTAAGGTTCTTCCAGAGGCATCGGTAATTGTGCCGCTTACCATAACTGGAATGTCGAGCTTGAGTTCTTCTTTCAATTCTTCAATCGCAAATAGAGCCGCTTTGGCATTTAGTGTGTCAAACACTGTTTCTACCAGTAGAATATCCACACCACCTTTTACTAATCCAGCAGCTTGCTGCTTGTAGTCTTTTCGCAATTCTTCAAAGGTGATCGCTCTATAGCCAGGATCGTTTACGTCTGGCGACATGCTTGCGGTTTTATTGGTCGGGCCTATGGCTCCTGCAACAAACCTAGGTTTGTGAGGTTCCTTAGCGGTGAACTCATCTGCTACCTTGCGGGCGATCTTCGCACTTTCAATATTAAGTTCATCCACCAGATTTTCCATGTGATAATCTGCCATGGCGATGGTGGTGCCGCTAAATGTATTGGTTTCCACAATGTCTGCTCCAGCCGCAAAATACTGAGCATGAACGCCTGCAATAGCATCTGGCTGAGTGATAGAAAGCAAATCGTTGTTTCCCTTGACATCTGATGCATAATCGGCAAAGCGGTCGCCTCTAAAATCTTCCTCAGTAAATTTGTGTCGTTGCAACATGGTTCCCATCGCGCCATCCAGCACTAGAATGCGCTCTTGCAGGGCTTTGTATAAAATCTCGTTTCTCAATCTTTGTATTTCTAATTAAGTGCTCACATGCAACCAAGTTTAATCCATTACATGAATTACTGGTTTGCTTGAATTTTGAGAAGAATTACGCTTTCGTACCGCACCAAGTGCAGTAAAAACTTTTAGTTGTGTTCACTTTCGCGAAAGCGAGTACAACAAAAAAGCGTGCGAAAATTTTAAAGAAAGAATAGCGATGAAGCTGATAGTTATCTGTCCAAGCCAAAGGCGCGGTAGAATGAGGCACCTTCTACAATCGTAGGGTTGCCAAGGTCTCAACGGGTCTAATCCCTGAACCTTTCTTTATAACTCAAAATGCAATGAACTGGTACAAATATGGGCTTTGGAAAGTCAAAAACAAAATTAAAATAGAAAAAATGTAACAGGAATGAGGTTTTAGGGATGTGGAATTAGGTTTCTCACTTAACGCTAATAGAAAACTCACATTGCTAATTATATAAATTAGATTAAAGTTCCAACTTACTTCTCCTCAGGAGCCAATTCAATCACCAATCCTTCTAAATCTTCCGTAATCGGAATCTGGCAACCCAGTCTAGAGTTGTCTTTTACGTTTTGCGCTTCCCATAGCATCGCCTCTTCATCATCGTTGCGCTCACCTAGATTGTGGTCGCTGATAATGTAGCATTGACAAGTGGCGCACATCGCCATACCACCACATACGGCTTGTACTGGCAAATCGTAGGCCTTGCAGACTTCCATGACATTCATGTTCATGTCTGTAGGTGCATCGACCTCGTGGCGCTGACCTTCACGGTCAATGATGGTCATTTTGATATCAGACATTCTGCTTGTTGCCTATTTTTTTAACTACCGCTTTTTCTGCTTCTTTACGAGAACCGTCGAATCCATCAATACCACCAACGGTTGTATATTTCATCACATAACGCTTATCTGGAAAGATGCGCTGGTAAGCGCTCTGACACATTAGGGTTGCCTCGTGGAAACCACATAGAATCAATTTTAATTTACCTGGATAGGTGTTCACATCACCAATGGCATATATACCTGGAACGTTGGTTTGGTAATCCAGTGTGTTATCCACCTTAATCGCATTTTTTTCTATTTCTAGACCCCAATCGGCTATTGGGCCCAATTTAGGAGCTAGTCCAAATAACGGAATAAAAGCATCGCACTCGATGACTTCCATGCGTTTTGCTTCATCATTGTGTTGAAGCAATACCGATTCAACAACACCTTCGCCGTTGATGTCGAGAATCTCCGCTGGAGTAATCAAACGGATTTTGTCTTGTTGGACCAATTCTTCTACTTTCTCCACACTATCCAGCGCACCACGGAATTCTTCCCTGCGGTGCACCAGTGTTACTTCACTAGCAACATTTGCTAGAAAAATAGACCAGTCCAGAGCACTATCACCACCACCAGCAATCACTACTTTTTTATCGCGGTAGACTTCAGGGTCCTTGATCATGTAAGCAAGACCGTTATCCTCGTATCTTTCTATACCATCAATCATAGGTTTGCGTGGCTCGAAAGAACCAAGACCACCAGCGATTGCAACTACTTTGGCGTGGTGCTTAGTTCCTTTGCTGGTTGCTACTATGAAGCTTCCGTCGTCTTGCTTGTCGATTGTTTCAGCTCTTTCTCCCAATGTAAACCCAGGCTGGAATGGCTCGATCTGTTTCATAAGATTGGTCACCAAATCACCCGCGAGTACTTCTGGGAAACCAGGAATATCATAAATAGGTTTTTTAGGATACAGTTCTGTACACTGACCACCAGGTTGAGCAAGTGCATCGATAATATGGCACTTCAACTTGAGTAAGCCAGCTTCAAAAACAGCAAATAGTCCCGTGGGACCAGCACCTATGATTAAAATATCTGTAGTTATCATCTCATTCTCCATAGCCATAATTACTCCGTTATATAAGAATCTGCAAAGGTCGTGAGCAAACTGCACGTAAACAAGTCTTTAAGAATAAAGCAGCGTTAATACTCGTTGAGAAAGGCTGCTTTGTTGGAAAGCGGAATGAATGTGATTGATGATTTTCTTGATCACGCTTTCGCGAAAGCGAGAAAACATCGAACTCTAACCTCCACAAAAACTGGTGTGTTTGTTTAAGTAAAAGATGCTTTATGTTGCTAATTACAAAACAAATAGCGAATATTTGATCAGAATACAACTCGTCTCAATATAGGTTTAAGAAACTAAATATCAATTAAGTACATTTGTAAATTCCTACAAAAACCGATGTGATATTAAGAGTATTCCTACTTAGCATAAATATTTAAATTTGCATTTAATTGATACGGCATATTATTTGCCAATTGAACGGCAATAAAATTTTATGATTACAGCCACCAAACCTATTAACGAGAAAGATCGTCTGGCCTCACTGAGACGACTCAACATTCTTGATACTATATCTGAGGACCAATACGATAACGTCACTGAGCTTGCGGCATATATTTGTGATACTAAGTACGCTTTAATTTCATTGATTGATGAAAATCGACAGTGGTTCAAATCTACCATAGGCGTTCAGTTGTGTGAAACAAGTCGTGATGTAAGTTTTTGCGCTCATGCAATTAATCAACCTCATGAAATCCTAGAAATTCCGGATACTAGAAAGGATGATAGATTTGTGGACAACCCATTAGTGACTGATGAGGAAACACCTGTTATTTTTTATGCCGGTGTACCTTTATTTAATCAAGATGGACACGTATTGGGGACTTTATGTGTTTTAGACAGTAAACCAAAAAAGCTTTCTGACCATCAACTTAAGGCTCTCAAAAATCTTGCAAAACAAGTGGAGCAACTATTTAGGTTGCACGCAGCAAATCAAAATCTCGAGGTCTCAAAAAAGCATCTATCCAAGCATAATTCTTTACTCAAAGATTTTGCGGCCACCGTTTCTCATGACATGAAGATGCCGCTTGCAAATCTTATTGTGACCTCTGACATTTTGAATCAGAAGTACAGTGATTTAATAGACGATGATGGCAAACAATATTTGAGTTATCTCAAGAAATCTTCACTTTCACTAAGCGATTACATTACAAACATTCTTTCGCATTATGAGAGTTCATCACATGATATTGAAGACCGTAGTACATTTAATTTAAATGATGTTCTTGAAGATATTGTTGAGTTGATCAATATTAAACATCAATGTGAGATCAATTTACCAGATGTCAATCATACTTTATACTGTAATCAAGTTGCTCTTGAGCAAATTTTCCTAAATCTTATAGGGAACAGTATTAAATATAATGACAAGGAAGAAACCGTTATTTCCATAGAGGCTGATGTTTTGACCGATTATTATGAATTCAGAATCATAGATAATGGTATAGGAATTCCGGCAGATAAAATCTCCAATATCTTTGAGCTTTTTAATACCGTTGGTGAATATGACCGCGATGGAAACCAGGGTCATGGTATAGGACTTTCCACCGTTAAGCAACTGGTTGAAAGCCTTGATGGAACTATAGATGTAGACTCTCAATTAGGAGTTTCTACAACTTTCACGTTTACATTAGCTCGCTAAATATTAATTCGCATAGAACTCAGTTACTGGTTTTAGAGTCAGCGACTTGCTTATTTTAATTATGTCAGATAACAAGCCTCTTGCAGTGACTTCACGGCCTGCACCTGCACCCTTGATTACTAGGGGTTCTTTGGAATAACTTTCAGAATAAATCTCAAAGAAACCATCGCTGCCCTGTAATTGTCCAGCTGGAGAATGTTTGGAAACTGCCTGTAAAGAAACTGTCAATGTCTGATTTCTAACATCTAGTTGTCCTAAGTGTCTCAAAACCTCATCCTTTTTTAGTTTCGATTTACGCTGCTGCATTTGCTCGTCTAGATATGACAACTCATTAAGAAATTGGTTGAGCGAATAGGTTTGAAGCTGCGGCGGTACAAGATTCTCAATTTCAATAGCCTCAAACTCTAGTTTTATACCAGCCTCTCGAGCCAAAACCAAAAGTTTGCGTGCAACATCATTTCCAGAAAGATCTTCTCTGGGATCTGGTTCTGTAAAGCCATTTTTCAAAGCATCTTTAACGATCTCAGAAAAAGGTTTGTCTTCCTGAGAGAATCTATTAAATATATATCCCAAAGATCCAGAGAAAACTCCATTGATAGCAAATAGCTGCTCACCGCTATCGTAAAGATTACGAACCGTTTGCACAATGGGCAATCCAGCGCCAACATTAGTTTCATATTGGAACTGCAAGTTTCTAGCATCAAGAGTCGTTCTTAAATTATCATAGAATTCTTGAGATAATGTATTGGCTATTTTATTAGCAGTAACGATATGAAAACCTTCTCTCGCTATCTCTGGATAAAAGTTGGACAACTCTTTACTGGCAGTTGCGTCTACAGCAATTTTGGCTATATCATGTACTTCTGAAAATTTATAGAAGCTGCTTGATTCTCTAGTAGTAGAATCCTCAGCAAATTCACTTTTCCAATCCTTTGTGATTCCAGATGCCTTTGTCAGAACTCGTCTGGAATTTGCCAGACCAACAATGCGCACATCAAGCTGATGCTGGTTTTTAAAGAAATGATGACTATCAAGAACCTGGTCAATGAGCTTGCTGCCCACATTTCCCAGTCCAAATATATATAGGTGTATTGTTTTCAATCTAATGTCGTGTAAAGGTTTGCCAATTTGCTCAACGCCTTTTAAGCGTTGACTTCTTTCAAATGATGTTTCATGATTTTTGAAACAATCGTTTTTACCTGATCGTGCTCAATAAGAAATGCATCGTGACCATGCAAACTAACGATCTCGTGATAGGCCACTTCATGGTCATTCTTGAGTAATTCGTAGGTATCACGATCCTCTTGAGCGACGAAAAAACCATCGCTATCAACAGCAATCATTTCAATTGTGGTATCGCTATTCAAAACCACATTCTCAATTGAATTGTCATGATTCAATGCTGCATCTGTACTTGCCAATAAATGGTTAAGTAATTGGTAAGCAGGCAAACTAAATCGCTGCTCCAAAGTCTTTCCATGAAAATCCAGCCAATTATTAACGGCAAAGGATCCTGCTATTTTCTGACGATGAAATTTGTTACCCAATCCTTGCGGTGACCTATAGAAAGTCATCGCGTGTTGACGAGCAACTTCCAGTGGCGTACTGGACGTATTCAAAATGGATTCCTGCACGTGACAGCAGGCTATGAGCCAGTCTGTGGCCTTCCAATCTGCTGCTATGGGAACTATAGTTCTAAATAATTTTGGCTCGATCGCCATCATTTCCCAAAGCAATGCGCCTCCTATGCTACCGCCTATGCCTAAGTCAATTGTTTTAATGTTTAAGTGTTGTATCGCTTTCGCGAAAGCGAGAGCAACATCAGCCAGGCACCATTCCTGAAAATTGTAGATCAATCTGTCAACGCTGCCATCGTAACCATTACCTGGAATATCAAATGCCAACAAGGTAAACCGGTCTGTGTCCAGCACCTTTCCAGAACCCACCAACGGTTCCCACCATTGATCAATACTGGAGTTTCCAGTCAATGCATGATTTACCAGAATAATGGGCGCAGTATGTAACTCACGCCCAAAAATCTGATAAGAAACACTAATTTCCTGAGTTTTTCCCAACCTAAGCTGAAGGTCTGGAATAGATATGTATTGCAGTTTTCCTGACATCTATGCCGTAACCGACGCTTTTATGCTCTTGAATGCGTTAATCAAGTCTGCCTTCAAATCTTCAATATCTTCAAGCCCGACAGATAATCTAATCAAGTCCTTGCTAACGCCAGTGCTTAACTGATCCTCGTCTTTCAATTGCTGGTGAGTCGTACTTGCCGGGTGAATGATAAGGGACTTTGTATCGCCTATGTTTGCGAGTAGCGAGAACACCTTAGCGCTATCCACAACTTTTTTAGCGTTTTCATAGCCGCCCTTGATACCAAATGTTACAATACCGCTTTGACCTTTAGGTAGATATTCTTGAGCAAGGTCATAGTAATCACTTGATTCTAGACCTGGATAATTCACCCATTCTACATCTTTTTGTTCTTTGAGCCACGTAGCAAGTTCCAAAGCATTTTTACTGTGCTTATCAACACGCAGATTTAGTGTTTCCAATCCTTGGATGATTTGCCATGCGTTGAACGGCGATATGGCTCCACCTAGATCACGAAGTCCTTCAATTCTAACTTTGGCAATGAATGCGGCAGCTTCCAATGCCTCACTATAAACTAGACCATGATAGCCGGCAGATGGCTCTGTGAATTCTGGGAATTTCCCGTTAGTCCAGTCAAAAGTTCCTGCATCAATGATGATTCCGCCTAATGCAGTACCGTTACCGTTGATGTATTTAGTTAGGGAATGAATAACAATATTAGCTCCGTACTCGATAGGATTCAATAAGTAAGGTGTTGCTACCGTGTTGTCGACAATCAATGGCACTTTGGCACTTTTAGCCTGAGCGCTGATTTTTTTAAGATCCAGTACATCTAGTTTAGGATTCCCTAAAGACTCCACAAAAATAGCTCTAGTATTTTCTTGAACGGCCTTTGTAAAAGCTTCCTCATCATTGGGATTCACAAAAGTGGTGTTGATTCCCAGACGTGGCAACGTTACTGACAATAGATTGAAAGTACCTCCATAAAGCGAGTTGCTGGCTACAATATGATCGCCTGCTCTAAGCAGTGTCAATAAGGTTGTTGAAATTGCTGCCGTTCCTGATGCGGTTGCTACTGCGGCAATACCACCTTCAAGTGCAGTTAGTCGCTGCTCGAGCACATCGACTGTTGGATTATTCAATCTGGTGTATATCCATCCTGGCTCTGCTAACGAGAACAGGTTTGCAGCATGATCGCTGTTGTTGAAAACGTACGCTGTGGATTGATACAAGGGCACAGCTCTAGTGCCACCATTTTGTTTTACATCGTGACCGGTGTGTAGTGCTTGCGTTGAAAATTTTTGATCTGACATTTTGTTTCTTTTTAAATTAGAAATAAGGTTAATGTCCAGAACCAATAGAAATATAGATTTACCGTCTCGCTTGCGCGAAAAGGAAAAATCAAAAAAGAAACTTGTGGTAGTATAACCTACTTACATGTGTATCATCTTGTCTAGGCCGTGGGCGTAGCAGAAATTAGCACCTTCATCACTTATTGTCGACATAAATGAAGGGTTGCTAAGGAGTCGATGGGTCTGTTCCCTCGTCCTTTCTTGATAATTTCAGTATGGTTATGAACGTGAGCGTAAAGATTCAGTAAATAAAACGGAGAATCCAAATTTTTAACAAGTTTTTTCTAAACCAGCTAATTTGTATGTGATTAAAATTATTTTTTTTGATCCAAATATTTATCTCTAATTACCTGACCTACAGTCGTATTTGAAATTTTACTTTCTAGCCATGAGATAATATCGAGATATAAAAACGACCTGCGCTCGTATGGATGATTCTCAAAAATTTTAAGCTTTTCTAACAAATCCTTAAACGCATATTTCAAATCTTGCGGGTATACATCACCCAAATCCCGAATAAAACGAATCAACTCTTTTTGCACCTCATGCAGGTCATTCATCTTAATCAAAAACTTATAGGTTTCCCTTAAATCGGTTTCTAGGTGCTCATCTTTGCCAGCTTCATAATGGGCAATGACGCTCAATATTCGTGAGAAACATAGAAGATCCTCACGCATTGTCAAGGACTTATTCTTTATGATTTTATCAAGATAGAAAATGGTGTCCAGATTATTCCCGGCACCAAAATGCATACTTGCAAACTTGTAATAAAAAACCATCTGGTGGTGTTCATCAATCTTTGTCTTATAGGATTTTAATTCTTTCTCTATTTGAGGAATTAAATACAGCCCATCTGCAAAACTACCGTCAATAAAAAATGAGTTCACCTTGTTGAGGTTGATGTATAAGAAGGAAAGTGTGGCAACATTTTCATTGTCTGGAAAATTCTTTTCTGCTAGTGTTTTCTCCAGCTTTTCTAATCGCTTGTCAAATTTTTCCTTTTGTCTCAAAAAGAAAAGCGACTCCAGTAAGTAATTATTTCCCTTTAAAAAGAAGACTGGATTGAGCTGTATCATATTGGGTTGCTCATAAAATAGATCTACCCATTTTCTCGCATATTTATAACAACTCAAAAAATCCTGCATTAAAAAGCCGTACCACAAATAGGCTTTATACAACCACAGCTTCTCTCTAAAACCTAGCTCTGCGATGTCGTATTTGGGCAATCTGGCGTTGAAATATTCTTCGATATGTTTTCCTTCTGCCTCATCTTTTACATAACCCGTTTTGAGAAGAACCCCATATAGTTGAAGGGACAAATTTGATAACTTACTGGTTAAAACATTTGCCGCGCTCAATTCCTTAGCTTGAACCGCAAGTTGATCTGCACGGTTGCTTATACTGCGTGTAATGTATTGAGACTCAATAACTTTTTCCAACTCTACAATCTCATAAGCCAGATTCTTTTCTTCATTGTTGATGGCCGTTTCCTTAGCCTTATCAAGAATTTTCAAACCTTGATTGTAAAGCCCTTTGTGATACAGTATCGATGCAAAGTCTAGCTGTTCCCTAATCTGGGATCTAATGTTTTGATGTGCTGGATTCAGCTTTAAGCTTATGAGCACCTGTTTATATAGATGTGCTTTGACGTTTGCAAGCTGGCGTTTGTTGATGTCAGTTGAACTAAGAATGAGCTTCTCATCATACTTTTTTGATTTGTCTAGAACATTGAAAAGGTTGAGGAATTTAGAATCTGCATTCACACCCAACCTACCCACATAAAGCTTGAATTGCCGCTTTTCTGACTTCGTCAGCGATTTTATAAGTACAAATAAGGGGTCTTTTTGATCCTTTGTCATCAATAGTTTGCTAACTCAACTAGCAGTATTTCAATTAATTAGTAATCATGTTGATGCTTTGAACATCGTAGGTTGGTGTGTTTTGCTTTCGCGAAAGCGAGACACTAAAGATACATTAGTGTAATAATAGTAATATATAAGTTGCCCAAATGTCAAAAAACAACGTTCAAATCTTTGATACAACCCTAAGAGATGGCGAGCAGGTTCCCGGCTGTAAGCTCAATACTGACCAGAAAGTACGCATTGCGCGACGACTGGACAGCCTGGGCGTTGATGTGATCGAGGCTGGCTTTCCAGTTTCCAGTCCTGGCGATTTTAAATCTGTGGTAGAAATTTCCAAAATTGTGAAAAACGCCACTGTTTGTGGACTGACCAGAGCCGTCGAGAATGATATCAAGGTAGCAGCAGATTCTTTGCAATATGCTGCAAGGCCTAGAATTCATACTGGTATAGGAACTTCTGATTCTCATATCAAACACAAATTTAAAGCGACAAGAGAACAGATTATAGAGCGCGCCTACAAGGCTGTGAGTTATGCCAAATCATTTGTTGAAGATGTAGAGTTCTATGCAGAAGATGCAGGTCGCACCGATAATGAATATCTAGCGAGAGTTTGTGAAGCAGCTATAAAAGCTGGCGCGACCGTTCTCAATATCCCAGATACTACTGGATATTGTTTGCCTAGCGAGTACGGTGCAAAAATTAAATACCTCAATGAAAATGTCAAAGGCATCGAGAATGCAATTCTTTCCGTTCACTGTCACAATGACCTTGGACTTGCCACGGCAAACTCAATTGAAGGCGTCATCAACGGTGCAAGGCAGATTGAATGTACTATCAATGGTATAGGCGAGCGTGCTGGTAACACGGCGCTGGAAGAAGTAGTTATGGTTCTCAAGCAGCATCCATATCTTAATCTGGACACAAATATTGACACAACGCAATTATATGGATTAAGCCAATTCGTAAGCGATAGCATGGGCATCTACACGCAACCCAACAAAGCGATAGTAGGTGCAAATGCCTTTGCGCACAGCTCTGGAATCCATCAGGATGGCGTGATCAAACATCGCGCAACTTATGAAATCATCGACCCTAAAGATGTAGGCGTGACAGAATCTGCGATTGTTCTTACCGCGCGATCTGGTCGTGCTGCACTTGCCTACCGTGCAAAAAATGTAGGGTATGAACTCACAAAACTGCAGCTGGATGAGGTCTATCAAAAATTCCTTGAATTTGCAGATCGGAAGAAAGAAATTATGGATGATGACATCCACGAGATCATCGAGCACAGCCATTTGTATCGCGAGATTATTTCGGCCTAATATTCTTTTTAATAAAGTGATCGTTGAGGTTCTCGCTTTCGCGAAAGCGGAATCCTATTAAAATCAGTACATGAAAAAAACATTATTTGATAAAGTCTGGGATGCCCATGTGGTAGATGCCATTGAAAACGGCCCACAGATTTTATACATAGACAAACATTTGATTCACGAGGTCACGAGCCCACAGGCATTCAATGAACTTGAAGCTCGTGGTATTCCCGTGGCACGACCTGATCAAATCGTTGCAACGGCAGATCATAATACGCCAACTCAAAACCAGCATTTACCAGTCAAGGATGAGCTGTCCAGAAAACAGCTCAAGCAACTCACTGAAAATTGTGAGAAAAACAACATTACACTCTACGAATTGGGTCACAAATACAATGGCATCGTTCATGTAATGGCGCCAGAATTGGGAATTACCCAACCTGGAATGACAATCGTCTGTGGTGATTCACACACGTCAACCCATGGCGCTTTTGGCAGTATTGCTTTTGGAATAGGAACTAGTCAAGTGGCACAGGTTTTTGCAAGTCAGTGTCTGTTGTTGACCAAACCTAAGAGTTTACGGGTCACCGTAAATGGCGATCTCAAAAAAGGTGTTCTTCCAAAAGATGTGATTCTATACATTATCGCAAAGCTGGGAACCAACGCTGGTACGGGCTACTTCTGTGAATATGCAGGTGATGTGTTTGAAAACATGTCCATGGAAGGTCGTATGACGGTTTGCAATATGAGTATTGAGATGGGCGCCCGTGGTGGTATGATAGCACCAGATCAGACCACGTTTGATTATGTAAAAGGAAGAAAATTTGCACCACAAGATGCCGATTTTGAGAAAAAAGTAGAACACTGGAAAACCCTGCCAACGGATGAAGGTGCCGTATTTCACAAAGAGTATTTCTTTGATGCGGCAGATATTGAACCGATGCTTACTTATGGTACCAATCCTGGAATGGGCATCAAAGTTACCGGCAGTATTCCGACGATGGAAGATGCCTCGTTTGAGAAATCCCTGGAATACATGGATTTCAAAAAAGGAGAATCATTGATCGACAAGCCTATCAATTACGTTTTCATAGGTAGTTGTACCAATTCCCGCATAGAAGATTTTAGAGTTGCTGCTGATTTTATAAAGGGCAAAAAGAAAGCCAGCAATGTTACTGCATGGCTGGTTCCTGGAAGTAAGCAGGTAGAAGCACAGATTATTAAAGAAGGATTGAAAGAGATATTTGATAATGCAGGTTTTGAGTTACGCCAACCAGGTTGTAGCGCATGCCTTGCCATGAACGATGATAAGATACCACAAGGTGAGTATTGTGTGAGCACCTCTAATAGAAATTTTGAAGGCAGACAAGGGCAAGGTAGTCGTACCATTTTGGCAAGTCCTTTACTAGCTGCAGCAACTGCGGTCGAAGGCAGAATTGTAGACTTTACAAAGATGATGAACTGATGGAAAAATTTACAACCTTAGAATCGCGAGCCATACCGCTCAAAATTGAAAATATAGATACAGACCAAATCATTCCTGCGCGATTTTTAAAAGCGACGGATAGAGAAGGATTTGGCGAAAATGCCTTCAGAGACTGGCGTTTTAAAAAAGATGGAAGTGTGAATCAAGACTTTGCTTTAAATGATGATCGATATCATGGAAAGATTCTGGTTGCTGGAGATAACTTTGGTTGTGGATCCAGTCGAGAACACGCTGCTTGGGCACTTACAGATTATGGCTTTAAAGTGATTGTTTCCAGTTACTTTGCCGACATATTTAAAGGGAATGCCCTGAACAATGGATTATTGCCGGTTCAAGTGACACCAGAATTTTTGAAGGTACTACTTGATAAAATAATAGCGGTACCTGAAACAAAATTGGTGGTAAACCTAGAAAAGCAAGCCATTAGTATAGCAGGAACTAGCGTTAATGAATTCTTTGATATTGATCCATACAAAAAAACCTGCATGATCAATGGCTATGATGATATTGACTATTTATTAAGCAAAAAAGATGTCATCAAAAAGTTCGAAGATCAGATGATTTATTGATTTGGAATTAACAAAATTTTAGTAATTTGTAATAAGCTATCAAAGCTCGTTTTGTAAGACAGAGATAAGTCTACTATTACGATCATATAAAGTTGAGTTTCGACTTGAAACTTCCCTCATTTTTTATCAAACTAGAAGTAAATAAACATGAAATTAAATATTGCAGTATTGTCGGGAGATGGCATCGGGCCAGAAGTTACAGCACAAGCTGTAAAAGTGATGAAAGCAATAGCTGTGGAATTTGACCATAGGTTTGTATTCAAGAACGCCGCTGTAGGAGCAACTGCCATTGACCAGTTCAACGATCCACTACCAGCTAAAACTTTGGATTTGTGTAGATCAACTGATGCAATACTATTCGGTGCGATAGGTCATCCCAAATATGATAATGATCCTAGTGCCAAGGTTAGGCCAGAACAAGGTTTGCTCAAATTGCGCAAGGAATTGGGATTGTACGCAAACGTACGACCTGTCAAGGCTTATGAAGCTTTGTTGGATAAATCACCTTTGAAGCGTGATATCATCGCTGGAACAGATATTTCCATATACAGAGAGCTCACCGGTGGAATCTACTTTGGTGAAAAAACATTAAGCGAAGACGGAAACGAAGCATCAGATCTTTGTACTTACTCGAGAGAAGAAATTGAGCGTATCGCCCATCAGGCTTTTAAAGCAGCCCAATCCAGACGTAATAAAGTAACCTTGGTGGATAAGGCTAATGTTTTAGAAACGTCCAGACTTTGGAGACGCGTAGTAACTGAACTGGCTTCTCAATACCCAGAGGTGGAATTGGATTTCCTATTCGTTGACAATGCGGCCATGCAAATGATCTTGAATCCGTCGCAGTTTGATGTGATTTTAACTGAGAATCTTTTTGGTGATGTCATCAGTGATGAAGCAAGTGTTATAGGTGGTTCCATAGGGCTTCTGGCAAGTGCATCCATAGGTGATGAGCATGCTATGTTCGAGCCTATTCATGGTTCTTACCCAGAAGGCGCTGGAAAAAATATTGCCAATCCTATTGCATCTATCTTGAGCGCAGCCATGCTTTTGGAGCACTTTGACCTACACAATGAAGCCGAATTGATTAAAATGGCAGTAGATCGCTCCTTGGAATTAGGCATCACTACACCAGATTTGAATGACAATTACAACAACATCACGACCAGTAAAGTAGGTGACTTTATAGCTGATTTCATTGCGCATCCTTACGATACGAACGCTAATTTCAACAACATTCACCTAGGTCAATCCACTATAATTTAAGGTCCCTAGATCTATGATTGAGAAAAGCGTCCATTTTGGGGGCGCTTTTTTTATTAGTAATAAGTTCGCTTTCGCGAAAGCGAAATCAACACAAGCTTTATTTAGATAGATATTTGGTTTTTCCACATTGGGCAAAACTCTCTTCACTTTGATAATTAATTCCAAAGTCCCGAGCAAAACCTGAGATTAAATCACCAAATTCATTCTTCTTTTCGCTGGTAACACTTTCATTTATAACATTGAAGAAATAATTTTCAACTTGACCATCTGAAGTAAAGTAGAATTTGTGAACAACAGTTATGGAACTATCTTGGACTTCCCACTCAAACCCTTTCTTGTCCATGTACATACCAATTGCTTGATGTAAATCAATCCAAGATTTTTTTACAGAATTAAAATCAGATTGAGAGATTTGAGGATTAAGAAGATTAGGATGATCATCATCTAATTTCAACTTATTATATTTTTGTAGCTGTTGTTTATCATCAAAGTTAAAGACTGAAATCTTATGACGCTCGGAGACTTTAACAGGCTTTTTATTCTTCAAATCGTTACAACCAATAATTCCTAAGAAAGTTAAAAACAAACAACAAGAAAAAGCTTTCAAAAATAGATTTGAATTCATAGTTATAATTTCAGAATCCAAATATAACTAATTATTTAGTTCAACTATATGCTTAGTTGTATTTATCTTAAATCAGGGCTAGAGTATATAATCCGTACTCACAAAATTAGAGCTTTTGGATTGCAGCAACTCTTGTAATATAGCATTGTTAGCCGCATTATCTTTTGAGGCCACAAAGGTTCTTATCGAGAAAGAACGCAATGCATCATGGACGCTCAAAGTTCCTACCGCACTATCCTTTCTTCCTGTAAATGGATATACATCTGGACCACGCTGACATGAGCTATTTAAATTCACACGACAAACAAGATTCACCAGCGTGTCAATCAATGGCGACAAGGTTTTAATATCCTGGCCAAATAAACTTACCTGCTGCCCATAATTGGAAGCCGCCATGTCATCTAACGGTTCATCAATATCCTTGAAGGACACCACTGGAATCACCGGTCCAAATTGCTCTTCCTGAAATACACGCATATCTTTAGTCACTGGATATAGCACGGCAGGAAAAATATAATTCTCGGTAGTGTGTCCGCCTTTTTCATTGATGACCTTGGTACCTTTTTCTGTCGCATCGTCAATCAATTCTTGGATGTAGGCAGGCTTATCAGGTTCTGGTAAAGGAGTTAGTTTCGCACCATCTTCCCAGGGATTTCCAAATTTTAGTGCATCTACTTTCGCAGCAAATCGTTGGTTGAATTCTTCAACGATATCTTCATGCACATAAAGTATTTTCAGGGCAGTACAACGCTGCCCGTTGAACGAAGTAGCTCCAGCAATACATTCATCAATTGCTAGATCAAGATTGGCATCCTTCAAAACGATCGCTGGATTTTTAGCTTCAAGTCCTAAAACCAAACGCAGTCGGTTACTTTTAGGGTGTTGATTTTGCAAGGCATTTGCACTTTTACTGTTTCCTATCAATGCAAGCACATCAACTTTTCCAGACTTCATAATAGGTGATGCCACTACTCTACCGCGACCATAAATGATATTTACTACTCCTTCAGGAAAGCTGGATCTAAAGGCTTCCAGCAATGGAGAAATCAATAAAACACCATGCTTTGCGGGTTTAAAAATGGCTGTATTACCCATAATCAAAGCCGGAATCAATAACGCGAAGGTCTCATTCAGCGGATAATTATAAGGTCCTAAACACAAGACAACACCTAAGGGTCCACGACGTATGTGAGCATTGACACCATCGTGTTTTTGGAACATGGCGCTATTACGATCCATTTGCTTGTAATCTTCAACCGTATCGTAGATGTAATCTACCGTGCGATCAAATTCCTTTTCAGAATCGGGTAGGTTTTTACCTATTTCCCACATAAGCAGTTTCACGACCTCATCACGTTTAGTCTTCATCTGGGTTACAAACTTTTCCATACAGGCAATGCGGTCCACTACTTTCATTGTAGGCCAGGCTCCTTTTCCCTTATCATATGCTGTTACAGCTGCATCTAAAGCCATCATCGCCTCTTTTTCTCCTAGTGTGGGAATTGTCCCCAATAAAGTGGGTTGATAGTCTGGAGTTGAAGAAATCGTGGAATGTACTTTTGAAGTTTCTCCATTCCATTCGACAAGCTTTCCTCCTACGAGGTAAGAGCTTTGATGGAGTAATGAATTGATTTGAAACTGTTCTGGGATTTGAGTTGTACTCATTTGGATGGTTTTAATTTTTGAAGGTCGTACTTTGTTTTTATTATTTGTGATATTTTAATAGCATCATACCAAAAATTCAAACAAGGTTGGGTTCTCATTAATATAATCTCCATAAAAATTGAGAGATTTCATACGCTCAACAAGGGAATCAAAGTCGGCTGGAGATTTGAGCTCTATTCCTACAACGGCTGACCCGTTGATACGGTTTGTTTTTTTAGTGTATTCAAAGTGGGTAATGTCATCATTGGGACCCAGCACTTTTTCCACAAACTCGCGCAAGGCTCCAGCACGCTGTGGGAACCGAACAATAAAATAGTGTTTGAGCTGGGATTGAAGTAAAGCGCGCTCCTTGATTTCGGCAGTTCTGGTGATGTCGTTATTGCTACCGCTCACTACGCAGACAATATTTTTGCCTTTAATTTCTTCACGTAATTGCTCCAGAACAGTAATGCTCATGGCACCAGCAGGCTCGACAACGATCGCTTGCTGATTATACATATCTAGAATAGTCTGACAAATGGCACCTTCAGACACGCTTATGACTTGTTCGAGGTTTTTCTGGCAAATTTCAAAATTGCGCTCTCCTACTCTTTTCACAGCGGCTCCATCAACAAAGCTTTCAATGTTATCCAGAGTCGTGTTTTGCCTATTAAATATAGAAGTACCCATGGATGGTGCTCCTGTAGGTTCCACGCCTATAATCTTCGTCTGTGGTGATAGTTGTTTAAATACCGTAGAGACACCAGCAGATAAACCACCACCACCTATAGGCATAATCAAATAATCAATGCTGACATCTGACTGGTCCAAAATCTCCAGCCCAACGGTGGCCTGGCCTTCAATTACTTTCTCATCATCAAATGGATGAATAAAACATTTGCCTAGCTTCTGGTTTTCTGCAAAAGCTGCAGCATAGGCATCGTCATAGGTATCGCCGTGAAGGACGACCTTAACGTAAGAACCGCCATGCATTTTTACCTGATCGATTTTCTGAACCGGTGTAGGTGAAGGCATATAGATCGTTCCTTGAATCTTCAACACCTGGCAGGACATCGCCACACCTTGAGCGTGGTTTCCCGCACTAGCGCACACAATACCGCTAGCTCTCTGATCTGGACTTATGGTTGAGATCTTGTTGTAAGCACCACGTATCTTATAAGATCGCACGGTCTGCAAGTCCTCGCGCTTGAAATAAACATTGCACCCATATTTAGCAGAATACAAATCATTCAATTGCAATGGAGTCAAGGAAGCAACATCCTGCAAACGTTCTGCAGCGGCCTCGATATCCTTCATTTTAGGGTAATACACTTCCGTTTTTACCATTTTAGATGGATTTCATAGCGGTCATCGAGTCGCGTAATTTTTCTCCTATTTTCTCAATTGGATGAGTTCTTATCGCCTTGTTGACTTGTATGAGTTTATGATTGTCGGTTTGTTCCGCTTTCGCGAAAGCGTTACCAATAACATCCTTATCAAGATCATCCACAAAGTCAGACAGCAATGGCTTTGCTGCATGGTCAAATAGGTAACAACCATATTCTGCCGTGTCAGAAATGACACGATTCATTTCATATAACTTCTTCCTAGCGACCGTATTTGCAATCAATGGCAGCTCGTGAAGCGACTCATAATAAGCGCTTTCTTCCACGATTCCTGATGCTACCATGGTCTCAAAAGCAAGTTCCACACCTGCTTTGATGAACGCGACCATTGCCACACCATGATCAAAGTATTCTTGATCGCTGATGTCTCCAGTCGCTGTGGATTTCTCAAAAGCGGTGTTTTCCGTCTCTGCGCGCCATTTGAGTAGATTCTTATCGTCATTTGCCCAATCTTCCATCATGGTTTTGGAAAAATGACCAGACATAATATCATCCTGATGCTTGACAAATAAAGGTCTCATGATCGTCTTCAATTCTTCTGAAAATTCATAGGCCTTAATTTTTGAGGCATTGTCTAGGCGATCCATCATGTTGGTAATACCACCGTGTTTCAATGCTTCGGTAATACGTTCCCAACCGTATTGAATCAAATTTGACGCATAACCTTCATCAGTGCCTTGAGCGACCATTTTATCAAATAACAAAATGGAAGCGGTTTGAAGAACACCACACAGGATGGTTTGTTCTCCCATAAGATCACTCTTCACCTCTGCAACAAAAGAAGATTCCAAAACACCAGCTTTATGGCCACCAGTGGCTACCGCATAAGCTTTAGCTTGATCCCAACCTTTGTTTTCTGGATCATTTTCTGGGTGTACGGCAATCAATGTAGGCACTCCAAATCCTCTTTTATACTCCTCACGCACCTCTGATCCCGGACATTTGGGAGCCACCATAATTACGGTGATATCTTCACGAATCTTTTGACCTTCCTCTACGATATTAAAACCGTGAGAATAGGAAAGCGTGGATCCTTTTTTCATGTGTGGCATTACTGCCTCTACCACAGCGCTGTGTTGCTTATCAGGTGTTAGGTTCAAAACAACATCTGATTTAGGAATCAGTTCTTCGTAAGTTCCGACCGTAAAACCGTTATCAGTAGCATTTTTATAGGATTGTCTCTTTTGATCAATAGCTGCCTGTCTTAAGGCATAAGAGATATCCAATCCTGAATCACGCATGTTTAACCCTTGATTGAGTCCTTGCGCACCACAACCAACAATGGTTATTTTTTTTCCTTTAAGGGCGTCGACACCATCTTCAAATTCGGCCTGCTCCATGAAGCGGCATTTGGAAAGTTGTTCCAGTTGTTGCGATAATGATAAGGTGTTAAAGTAATTTGACATTGTTTGGTTTTTATGAGTTTAGTGCTGCTAGCATTTTAGATATTTCCATGGCATCTTTTGTAACGGCGATGCGTCCTGACCGGTTGAATTGAAGAATTCCAAACGCGCTTAGTTCTCTATACAAAAGATCAACTTCACTGCGCCTTCCTGATTTTTCCAGTACAAAGTATTCCTTATTAACCGTGACGATTCTCGCGTTGCTATCCTTTATGATATTCTGGATCTGGCGCTCTTCAAAAAGCAAGTCAGATTTGATTTTGAAAAGACATGATTCTTGATAGATCGTTTCTTCCTCTGTATGGTAGAATGCTTTGATGACCTCAACCTGCTTCTCAATCTGACCAATGATCTTCTTCATCTGTTCCTCGCTCATACTCACGAGAATGGTGAATCTTGAGACATCTTCAATCTCTGAAGCACTCGTATTGATGCTCTCGATATTGATGTGACGTCGCTGAAAAATCGCCGAAATCCTATTCAGCAAACCGATGTTATTCTCGGTATAGATGGATATGGTATATAATTGTTCGTTGTTCTCCATGTAATTTTTGTTTATCCAGTCGTCGCTAGACAACTTCACTAATTCTTCTTTTCTACTGTTTGCTATTGAGTTCGCTTTCGCGAAAGCGTTTTCAAATCAACCTCTATCTTATCAAAATTCTTTTTCAAAAGGTTCAGACTGACCGTTTTTCTACTCCAATCTAATTTCTGAAACGGCCGCACCTGTAGGGATCATAGGGAATACGTTTCCTTCTTTTTCCACACGTACTTCCAAGAAATAGGCTTCATCACTTTTCATCATTTCTTCTACCGCACCGGCGAGATCATTACGGTCTGTAACCAGTTTTGCCTTGATGTGATAACCTTCGGCAATTTTGATGAAATCTGGATTGATCATTTCTGTACTGGCATAGCGCTTGTCAAAAAAGAGCTGCTGCCATTGACGAACCATACCTAGAAACTCATTATTCAGCACCACAATCTTAACCGGGACTTTTGTTTGGAAAATAGTTCCCAACTCCTGTATGGTCATTTGATAACCACCATCACCAATCACGGCAACTACGTCACGCTCAGGCGCTGCCATCTTTGCGCCTATCGCTGCTGGCAAAGCAAACCCCATGGTTCCCAATCCGCCGGAGGTGATATTACTGCGTGTCTTCTTAAAATCTGAGTAGCGGCAAGCGACCATCTGGTGCTGGCCCACATCACTTACAATAGCGGCCATCCCGCCAGATTGCTTGTTAATTTGCTGGATCACCTCGCCCATGGTCAAACCGTCCGTCGGCGGATTCATGTCATCATTGATGACTTTCTCCAATTCTATTTGATATAAATCGGCGAACTTTTGTCTCCACTCTGGGTAGGTTTTCTCTTCAAGATGTGGCAGCAATGCAGCAAGTGTCGTTTTAGAATCTCCCAAAACCGGAATATCTGCATGTACATTCTTGCTTACCTCAGCTGGATCAATTTCAAAGTGAATGATTTTGGCTTGTTTTGCATAGCGAGAAAGATCACCCGTAACCCGATCATCAAATCTCATCCCTATTGCGATGAGTACATCGCACTCATTGGTCAAAATGTTGGGACCATAATTTCCATGCATTCCTACCATTCCTACGTTTAAATCATGCGAAGTAGGAACGGCGCTAGCACCTAAAATGGTCCACGCCGCTGGAATTCCACCTTTTTCAATCACTGCGATCAATTCTTCTTCGGCTTCTCCTAGCACAACGCCTTGCCCCCAAACGATCAGTGGTTTCTTTGCTTCATTAATAGCTTTGGCTGCTGCTTCAACAGATCCAACCACAGTTTCTGGAACTGGCACATAGCTTCTGATAGAGTTACATTTTGCGTAAGCGAAATCGAACTCCTCAAACTGGGCATCCTTAGTTATATCAATCAATACAGGACCTGGACGACCGCTTTGAGCGATATAGAAGGCTTTAGCAAAGACTGTAGGTATGTCCTCTGCTTTTGTGATTTGTGTATTCCACTTTGTGACTGGCGTTGAGATCCCGACAATGTCCGTTTCCTGAAATGCGTCAGTTCCCAACAAATGAGATCCTACCTGACCAGTAACGCAAATCATGGGCGTTGAATCGATCATAGCGTCTGCAAGACCAGTAATTAAGTTGGTTGCTCCAGGGCCAGAAGTGGCGATCGCAACACCTACTTTATTGGAGATACGAGCATAACCTTGAGCAGCATGTGTCGCGCCTTGCTCGTGTCTTGTCAGTATGTGTTTAAGTTCATCTTGATAACCGTAAAATTTATCATACAAAGGCATGATGGCTCCACCAGGATAACCGAAGACAGTATCAACACCTTCTGCAAGGAAGCATTTGATAATAGCTTCAGCTCCAGACATTCTTTCTGTGGTTGTGGCGCTAGGCGCAGTTTGAGTTGCTGTTTGTTCTTTCATAATCAGCTGTTTAAAATTCGTCAGTAACGCAACCTTTTGAGGCGTTTGATACTGTTTTTGCGTATTTATAGAGTACACCTCTTGAAAATTTGAGCGCTGGTTGTTTCCATTGCTCTTTTCTTTGTTCCAACTCTTCATCAGAAACTTCAAGTACAATTGAGTTTGAAATGGCGTCAATCGTAATGATGTCTCCGTCTTTTACCAATGCGATCGCTCCACCTTCTTGTGCTTCTGGAGTGATGTGACCTACCACAAAACCATGCGTACCGCCAGAGAATCTACCGTCTGTTATCAAAGCAACTTCTTTACCCAATCCTGCTCCCATGATCGCGGCAGTAGGCTTGAGCATTTCTGGCATTCCAGGACCGCCTCTAGGACCTTCATAACGTATCACCACAACATCGCCCTTACTTACTTTACCATCACGTATACCATCATTTGCAGCATACTCGCCGTCAAATACTTTAGCTTTTCCAGAAAATTTCAATCCTTCCTTGCCCGTAATTTTAGCAACACTTCCATCGCTTGCTAGATTGCCGTAAAGCATTCTGAGATGGCCAGAAACCTTGATAGGCTGTTCTACTGTTTTTATCACGTCCTGATCTTTGGAAAGATCTGGAACATCCTGCAAATTCTCGGCTACGGTTTTTCCAGTTACTGTTAGACAGTCTCCATGGATCAAATCCTTTGATAATAGATATTTCATAACGGCAGGAATTCCGCCGATGCGGTGAATGTCTTCCATCAGGTATTTTCCACTAGGTTTAAGATCTGCCAAGAAAGGTGTGTTATCACTGATTTTCTGGAAATCTTTGAGTGTGAAGTCAATTTGTGCCGCTCTCGCTATGGCAAGGAAATGAAGGACTGCATTAGTTGAACCACCTAAAATCGTTACCATTCGTACTGCATTCTCTAACGATTTGCGAGTAATGATATCAGATGGTTTGATGTCTTTTTCCAACAAGTTCAGCATTGCTTTACCAGCATTTACTGACTCCTGCTTTTTATCGTCGCTCAATGCTGGGTTAGAAGAATTATAAGGTAAAGCCATACCTAAAGCCTCTATAGAACTCGCCATGGTATTTGCTGTGTACATACCACCACAAGCGCCGGCTCCTGGACAAGCTTTTTCAACGATACTTTGATATTCTTCTTCTTGCATGGTACCAGCTACCTTACTGCCCCAAGCTTCAAAAGCCGAAACCACATCCAACTTCTGACCATTGTGACATCCTGAATCAATCGTACCACCGTAAACTAATATACTAGGGCGATCCAATCGAATCATAGCCATCAAAGCGCCTGGCATATTTTTATCACAACCTACGACTGTTACCAATCCGTCATAACTCATTGCTTGTACCACTGTTTCCATGGAGTCTGCAATGATATCACGAGATGGTAGGGAATAACGCATTCCTGGTGTTCCCATGGAAATACCGTCACTTACACCTATGGTATTAAAAATCAAACCAACAATATCTTTTTCTAAGGTTCCTTGTTTGACCAGTTTTGCAAGATCATTCAAATGCATGTTACAAGGATTTCCTTCGTAACCAGTGCTGGCAATACCCACAAAAGGTTTCTTCAAATCGTCTTTAGTCAAACCAATGGCATGCAACATTGCTTGAGCCGCTGGTTGTGTTGGATCTTGAGTTACTGTTTTACTATATTTATTTAAAGACATGCGCTAGATTTAAGCGAAGTCGTAAAGCTTCTTGGTTGGTTCATTTCTATGGTTTCCATACTGGATTGATCAAATTTATTTAAAGTGTATTCCAATCATACTTTAATACTACTGCTCTAAGTTCGTTCAAACGTATCATTATCGGCTTATAATTCTGTATTTCAACTACTTAATTGATTTTAATGTATGATGTTCAATACTTTTATTGAAATAGCTTAAATGAAAAAACCTTCCTGATTAGGAAGGTTTTATATATAAATAGCCATTCCTAATCTTTTCAGATTTGAATAATTACTCGAATGACAATGTTAATAGCTGTATGATTCATGTGGTAAATGTGAGGAAAGTTATTGATTAATCAAAATTTTGTGAAAATTAATAACCCCTTTAAATTTCTTGAAGGATTTTGAACCTTGTATAATAATTCCCTTTATGTTATAAAATCTATAAGTTCAGGTTTCAATAGTGGTCATAATATGTATATTTGATCACTAGAAAGAGGATCGATTTGACTGATTGCAACCTCGTCTTGCCCAGCAGGACACAAATGCTAAAACAGTAGTATTCACTGCATCCAGTCCTTCTTCCTTTTTTACATTTTATAAATCTTGTGAAGGTGTAATTGATTAGTTACGCTTTCGCGAAAGCGTAATACATATATGCCTTATTTATTTACATCAGAATCTGTGAGTGAAGGTCACCCAGATAAAGTTGCAGACCAGATCAGTGATGCGTTGCTGGATAATTTTCTGGCTTTTGACCCAGAATCCAAAGTCGCTTGTGAAACTTTAGTAACTACAGGTCAGGTAGTTTTGGCCGGCGAGGTGAAATCTGATACTTATCTAGACGTCCAGCACATTGCACGTGAAATCATCAACGATATAGGTTATACCAAAGGTGAATATCAGTTTTCTGGAGATTCCTGTGGTGTGATTTCATTGATCCATGAGCAATCCCAGGACATAAATCAAGGTGTAGATCGTGAGAGCAAAGAAGAGCAAGGCGCTGGTGATCAAGGAATGATGTTCGGTTATGCGACGAACGAGACCGAGAATTATATGCCGTTGGCACTTGATATCTCGCACAAAATTTTGATCGAACTTGCTAAGCTGCGCCGCGAAAACAAAGACATCACTTATTTACGTCCTGATGCAAAATCTCAGGTCACTATTGAATACAGCGATGATAATGTACCACAGCGCATTGATGCCATCGTGATTTCTACGCAGCACGATCCATTTAATGAAGATGATGATGCCATGCTAGCACAGATCAAAAAAGATTTGGTTGAGATATTAATACCGCGTGTTCAAGAACAGTTACCTGCTTATGCGCAGAAATTGTTCAATGATAATATTACATACCACATCAACCCAACTGGTAAATTTGTTATAGGTGGTCCACACGGTGACACTGGCTTGACCGGTCGCAAAATTATTGTTGACACCTACGGTGGAAAAGGAGCTCACGGTGGTGGAGCGTTCTCTGGTAAAGATCCATCTAAGGTTGACAGAAGCGCCGCTTATGCTGCGAGACACGTTGCCAAAAACCTTGTGGCAACTGGATTAGCAACTGAGGTATTAGTTCAAGTTTCTTACGCCATTGGTGTAGTCGAACCTACATCTATTCACGTAGACACTTATGGAACGTCGACAGTTGACTTGAAAGATGGCGATATCGCTAAGAAAGTCGCTAAAATCTTTGACATGCGACCAGCAGCCATAGAGAAACGCCTTAAACTGCGCAATCCTATTTATCGTGATACTGCTGCTTATGGACATATGGGTCGCGAACCCAAACTCGTGACCAAAGTTTTTGAATCTCCATACAATGGAAAGATTACCAAAGAAGTAGAATTGTTTACCTGGGAAAAACTTGACTTTGTGGACAAGGTTAAAGAAGCTTTCAATCTGTAATAAAATTTAGACGTATTTAAAAAACCCCAAGCGTAAACGCTTTGGGTTTTTTATTTTATTTGTTTTAGGGTTGATTACGATTTACGCATCTGTCGCATGGCAAACCATAGTGCCATTAAGAAAAGGAAAAGATACCAAATGTAGCCACGATCCTTCTCGCCTGTAGCCATAAGGAATAAAACATATCCACTTCCCACACAACTAGTGTAGAATAAAATCTTCCAAAACCATTTAGGGATATCCATGTGATTTAATTCTTTGAAACACTAGTAACTTTATTGCCAGACTTGAGGTATTTCGCCCATGTTCTGGAATAGGTGTGGACATTTTCGGTAGGTTTTCCTTTAGCATCTACCACCGTATATCCAGCATTCTTCCAGGCAAAGATACTACCGTAGAGATTTTTGACATTTTGAAATCCTGCTGCTTGCAATTCCTCACCATAATCCTCACTACGTACGCCTATAGTACAGTACACCACTACTTTTTTATCAGTGTGTTTTGAGTGCTTTTTCCAGTCTTTGATCGTTTTTCCAGCCCAGATGGCATTAGGTAAATGACTCACGTCGTACTCTTCCTTTTCCCTAGTATCCAGAATGAGGTAGTTATCGTAATCCATCTTCAATTCTTCAACTGATATATAGGGTACGCTATGACTATTGTATTTCTTTAAGACGCTGTCGATTGACTGCGCTTTCGCGAAAGCGGAACACCCCAAAACGAAACAAAAAAATAGTATAGTTCTCATAATATTAAATTCTAATAATCTCTCATAATTGTCACCAATTATATTCCTAATGACCCATCTAATTTTGAATAAGGTTATCTACTGGGTTCTCCAAAATGATTTCTGATCCCTGCAATTCTTTTTCAACATCGGGTAATATTTCCATATTATCCCATATTCCAGTTTGAAGCGTCACAGCATATTCTGCCGGCAATCGGTTTTTCTGCATTTCTACTATTGTGGTATTGTGATCATACTTAAGTTGAAAATGCTCATAATTCATTCCTTGTGCATCATCAATAATCATTGCCCAGGTTTTGTTGGAGCCATTATTTGCAGGCATTCCCAACACTCCTGGATTGAGCCAGGTTTGATCGCGGTAATGATCTGCAAAAGGCAGGCCGCAATGTCCTGCAACGATCACATCCACATTTAAACTATCAAAATTCTGTTGTTTTTCAGACCAATCCGTTGATTTAAAAATGAATTGGGATACGTGGTTATAGCTGCCATGTACGATACCAACCTTTTGGCCAGCATATTCAAAAATAATATGGTCTGGCAAAGTGCTGAAATACTGTTTTGATGATGTGTGTAAGTTCGCTTTCGCGAAAGCGTACCAAATCTCACTAAATCCATCGCAGCGAGAGCCTGTTGTAAAATCGCAGCCACAGTCTTCCTGATCATCCCGCAACTGGATTTCTACATTACCCAAAATGCTGTGCCCTCCCCAATCTTTAAAGGTATCTAAGCTCTCTTGTGGTTGCCCGCAATATCCTATAATATCACCTGTACAGATACAGTTTTCTGGAGCAATTCCTTGATCACCTGCAAGTTTGATCAAACTTTCCAGCGCTTGAAGGTTGCTATAAACGCCACCAAAAAGGAGCATCTTACCGCTCTTGCGGCCCAAGTTTAAAATCTTTTTATCCATAATGGCAATAGAAATAATAGGAAGCTTAGTAATACTCCATAAATGTTGATCCATAGCAGGCTGGCGTACCTTCCTGTTGTAAATATGAGTGATTCTGGAAACCACTCAAAAACAAGCAGCATCCCGAATACCAGACCGCAAATGACGGACAAAAAATAGCTGGATCTGGGAACCTTCAATTTCCACAAAAGAAAAACTGGAGTTAAACCTATGACCATGGTACCGCTAATGGTGGTGGCACTCAAAATTTCTGTGTCCAGAAATACTGGTATGGTTCCCAATACAGCTACCAAAACCATCATCACACGACCGAATGTCACGGTCGAGCCCAAACCTAAATCAAGTGTCAATAATTTTGAAAAACTGGAAAACGTACTATCCAGCGTACTTGCCGCGCTGGTGATCATTATAAAATTAATAATAAGTAAAAGGACGACCCCTAATTTTTTTGCTACTTCAACTGCAGCTTGACCCTCCAATCCAGCCTGCTGTGCATAAACACCTACCAGACTGAAAAGCACGATACACAAACCACCTAAAACGGCAGCCCATAAAAAGCTTTTGCGAGTTATTTTAGGACTTGTAATGAAGCCGCGGTCTGTTAGTACTGGATCATGAAACGGGTAACTAAAACTTTGTAATAAGGCAGCAAAAAACAGATTCAAACCCATTTCCATAGACCAGGTACCACTAGTCATCATCTCGCCTACGTTAGCGGATGGCTCGGCAAAAATGACTCCTAGGATAATCATCAATAGGACAGAAAATAGAACCATCTGAATCACATCGGTGAAAATGGAACTACTTAAACCACCCTTTAAAGTATATGCTAAAGTGAGTAACGTGAACACGATAATCGCAGCATAATAAGGCGTGGATCCCATATCACCGAAGTAAGTCCCAATCACCATCGTATTGGACCACACCTCATTAAACAACCTGAAACTAATGAGTATAGAAAACAGAGCTACCGCTTGCTTGCCATACTTATGCGTCAAAAATTGGTGAATGCTCTCGTAACCACCTACATTACGCAGTTGATAAATGATAATTCCCGCTACGGCAAATGATAAGTAATAACCTGCATATGCCACACCTCCAACTAATCCAAACTCTAAACCTAGATTTGCAGCATTGGTAATGCTTTTTGCAAAAATCCAAGAGATTATCAAACTACCTGTAAGCATTATCATACTAGGTGCCTTACCACGATGCTGAGCCTTGAAGAAGGTCTCCACATCCTTTGCGTAAGGTGCCAATATGAAAAACACAACACTGCTGCCTATGATAAGCAGCCATTGCAATGTTGATGTTTGTGTTAGAAAATCCAAATTCAGGTATTAGGTTAATTGCCAGTTCGAGCGCTGTTTATAAAAACTCGTATGTTTAATTTTTTAATATTGTTCAGTTCAATCTTAGTAACAGTTCATCCGCTCCTTCTCGACTTTCGCTCGAAGCGGCTTGCTTCCAATTTTTCAAATCTTTAATCAAAAGTTTACGGCCGTTAAATCCTACTCATCCCACCAAACCGGCACGTTAATACTGTTATCATTGGTTGCGCTCGCAGCTACACTATAATTGTCAGCATTTAGTGCGGCCTCTTCAGCAGGATAAGGCATTCTTACAGGAATCAATCCATTGTTTAAGCTAGCAGAAACATCCATGAGCATTGGAAAACCTGTACGACGGAATTCGATCCAGCCTTCATAACCATTGATCATACTGGCAATCCATTTTTGAGTGATAATTTGCTCTATAGGATCGTTACCATTTGCTGCATAAGCTCCTGTCGTGGACAGGTAGTCTGCAGGTAACTCTGTATTCCAATATTCATAAGCTTGAGCTACGCCAGTTTCATATAATTCTTGAGCCGGTGCGGTAATAATTCCTTTTTGGGCAGCTTCTGCAAGTAGGAAGTTGGTTTCCCATGCTGTCATGTAATTAGCATCCAGCATTCCCGTATTTTCTCTGAAGATGGTTCCTGCCAATGAGAAATCTGCGAGACTTACTGATGTTGATGAGGCGTCTATGCCGTTAATCAAACCTTCGTAATCATCGCCATTGGCATTATTAGCTCGTGGGCGAAAGAGTACGTCAATGCGATCATCATTCAATCCTTCCAATATTTCTTCCATCGTCTCACTCATGACAAAATTGTTAAAGTCACCAGCTCTCAATCGTGCTAAACGGAAGTTGTTAGGCTCACCATCGGTAAAATTGAACACTGCATTCTGACTGTTTGAGTTGATATAATTCTGTGCATCATATAAGGATTGTAATCTCGCGCTGACATTTTCTTTAGCAGATATCCGTACAAGCGCCTTAATTTTAAGACTGTTGGCAAACCGTACCCAAGCATCCAGATCTCCGTTAAATAGCACATCACCTTCCAGTGCAATAGATCCACTATATGCCTGTATGGCTGCGATACCCTTATCTAGATTGTCTAAAATTCCGTTTTCTTGTAGATAAATATCTTCTTGCAAATCATAGGCAGGTTGTACGGTACCATCTAATCCTTTGAAAGCCTCCGTATAAGGCACATCTCCAAAAATATCAGTCAATCCAGCCGTCATGTAAGCTTTAAATATCAAAGCCGGACCTTCATATACCGCAAAAGCTGGTGTGGTCTGAGATTGATCAATAATAATCTCGTTATCTCTCAAATTTCTATAAAATATAGGCCATGGATCACCACCTAATTGTGGGCTCTTCAAAGCATGACGATCAAACAGGTTGAAATCCAGTGCCGTCAAGTGCTGGCTTAATAAACCACCAGCGACAAAACCTTCATAGGACATTTGCTCACCATAATCGTATATCACTTGTCTAAACAACAAGCTGGGTTGCACGCTCACGGGAGCGTTAGAATTTGTGTTTAATTCCTCAAAGTCGTTGGTACAGGAAACGATCGTTGTACCTAAAAAGGCCAAAACCAGCCAACTATATATTTTAATATGTTTCATCATTTTTGATGTATTATGTTGTGAATTCGCTTTCGCGAAAGCGAAATAATTTTAAAAATTGATACCAGCTTTCAAACCAATACTTCTTGTAGACGCATAGGACATATCCTCCACGCCGTTGACAAAGCCTTGACCTTGCACTGCAAGCTGCTCTGGATCAAAATGCGGAATTTCACTAATAGCAAATAAATTTCTACCGATCAATGAAACTCTCAGGTCTGCACCATCGCCAAATATTCCGAAAGCCCCATCTTTCAATTCAAAATTGTAACCTATAGAGAACTGTCGCAGTTTCAAATAACTGGCGTCGTAAACATTGTTTTCTTCGTGATTACGGTCATAGAATTGACGGTAATAACTTTCAGCAGTTACTGCTGTGGTGTTCTGAACGTACACTGGATTTTCTGGAGTTCCCGTATTGATAACTCCATCTGCCACGATACCTTCTTCAGGTCTAAATGAGGTGTCGTTCAATTGCCCTCCAACGGCACCAAGTGCTAGCGTTCTAGAAACCAGGATACCGCCTTGTCTCCAGTCCAATAAAAAGGACGCATCAAAGTCTTTGTACCTGAAAGAATTTGTCAGGCCTAGTTGGAAGTCTGCATTGTAGTTTCCTAGTTTTCTCAGTTCAGGATCTGCGATAAATCGTCCTGCAGGTGTCAATATAAACTGGCCATCTTCATTACGTATATAACCCGTTCCATACAAATCGCCTACACGACCACCTTCTTCCACCTGATGGAAAACTGTCTGGTCAGAGTTGTCATAAACCCTAGATAGGCCTAATGTCAAACGACCATCTTCTTGCGGTAAACTTTCCACGATCGCTCTGCTGCTCGCAAAATTTGCGGTTGCGCTCCATTCAAAATTGGTGTTCTGAACAGGAATAGCATTTAAGATGATTTCTACACCTTGATTTCTGACTGATCCACCATTGACAACCTGCTGGCTAAATCCAGAAGATATAGCAATAGGAAGTGAAAGAATCTGATCATCAGTTACCGCATTATAATACGTAAAGTCCAGATTCAATCGCTGTTTCAAAAAGCGCACATCAAATCCTAATTCAATACTGGATGTAGTTTCTGGCTTTAGATTAGCATTTGGGATAAAGTCCTGATTGGAAAATGTTGGTTGTGAATTTACCGGTGTTTGCGATAAAAATGTTCCTTGCGTTTGATATGGGCTCGTGTCGTTTCCAACCTCTGCATAACTGGCACGTATTTTTGCAAAGTCAATGACTCTAGGCAATTCTACCACGTTGCTCAATATAAAACTTGTCGATACTGATGGGTAGAAAAACGAGGTGTTATCTGCCGTGAATGGTGTTGCAAGTGCGCTGGACCAGTCGTTGCGGGCCGTAACATCTAGATATAGGAAGTTTTTGTAGCCCGCTTTCGCGAAAGCGTACAAACTATTAATCCGTTTCTCAGAAGTAAACCCGAAGGTTTCAATTGGGCTCGCTGCATTATTCAATGAAAAAATACCAGGCTGTGCAAGACTAGTGGTCTGTATTTGGGTGGTTTGGGCTGTCTGGTTCAATCGGTTTCCACCAGCGCTGGCATCAAAACTGAAGTCTCCAAATTGCTTCTGGTAATTCAATAAAAAGTCTGTATTGATCTCGCGGTAGAATACATCGTGCTCTGCATAAGCTCCATTGCGAAAACGGTTGGACGAATAATTACGCAGGAAACGTCGTTTCTCATTGCTGTAATCCATTCCTGTTCTAACCGTAGCTGTAAGTTCTGAGGTTAATTCTTGCGAGATAGAAATATTTCCAAATAAACGATCGCGCCCAAAACTGTTGCGGTTTTCCTTGAGAATAAAATATGGATTATCAAAAAACGTGTAGTTGAAACTGTACTGCTGCACACCTTCTAATCCAGGTTGCCAGTAATCGCGCAGGCTATCGATATTTAAGGAGCGCGGTCCCCAAGCAACTAACGAATAATTCACGTTTTCGCTACCATAACCATTCGAAGGTCTATTATCAGATTCGCTATTTACGTAATTAATACTGGCATTGATTCGAGTTTTATCGCTCGGTCTAAAATTAAGTTTTGCCGCAACCGTCTGACGGTCCAGATTGACGCCAGGAATAATGCTTTCACTGCGTAAATCTGTAAAGCTCAAACGGTAATCTCCTTTTTCAAAACCGTTACTAACCGCAATATTGTTGATGGCTGTATAACCAGTTTCATAAAAATTCTTCAGGTTATCTGGATGGCTAACAAACGGTGTTGGCGTAATATCTAGACCACTATACAAGGCAGTATCACCACCGCGAACGACCGTTCCATCTGGTAACGTAACTGGACTATCAAATTGAGGGATCAATGTACCTTGATCCAATCGCGGTCCCCAAGAGTAGGAAATGTTATCGTTGATACCACCACCTAATCCATCGACGTATTCAAACTGACCGCTGTTACCTTGGCCAAATTCGTTCTGGAATTCTGGCAATTTAAATGCGCTGTCCATGAAAAAGCTGGTGTTGAATGAAACACCCAAGCCGCGCTTCTTACCTCCGCTTTTAGTCTCGATAATAATGGCACCGTTGGCAGCCCTAGTTCCATAAAGTGCTGCTGCGGCTGGTCCTTTTAATACAGAAACGCTGGCAATATCATCCTGATTAATTTCTCCAGCACCGTTTCCAAAATCTACTTCCTGAAAACCTGCTGCGGCTTCATTGGTAAAATTGAAAACCGAGTTGTTATTTATAGGTGTACCATCCACGATGAAAAGTGGGTTATTATTAGAAAAACTAGCCTCACCTCTTATTGTAATTTTAGAAGAAGAACCAACACCAGTAGCACCAGGCGTTACCGTGATTCCTGCGACCTTACCTTGAAGGTTGTCCACGAGATTCACTGATTTTACCTCTTGAATATCTTCCGTATCGAGAGTTTGAACTGCATAGCCCAGCTCTCGTTCTTGACGCTTTATTCCTAAAGCTGTGATCACAACTTCATCCAGTGCGTCACCTTCTTGCAACGTAACATTCAAAGAACCGCTTGCGGTTGCTGGAAGGTTTTGAGATTGATAGCCTACGAATGAAAATACCAAAACAGCATCTTCAGCGACTGTGATGGAATAATCACCGTTGACTGAAGTAGTTGTTCCGTTTTCTGTGCCTCGCTCTGCAACGTTTGCAAATGCGATAGGATTACCAGCAGCATCACTGACTGTACCCGTTATTGTAATTTGTGCCCATCCTGTGAAAACACACAGCATAAGCATGACAAGAGTAATTCTCTTCATGTATAAATTTGAAAAAGTGAAATGAAATCCTTCTTAGAAGGAACTGAATTTTAGGCCGCGATAGATGCTGGCGAGCCTTTATTTAAGGGAAGTTCAAAAAAAACCGATATGGTTTGTTTTGAGGTATAAACGTATAAAATACGTTTACTACTTAAGGTCTTTAATATGGATTGAACTAAACTGCTTCTTAGATCTTGACCTCTAAAAAGGCGTTTGATATCTTCTTCAGAATCTAGATCTACTAGATATTCCAAAAGTTCCACCTCAAAACCATTTTCCTGAAGCAAATCATGATAACTAGAAGCCAGTCTGCTAGTTTGCCATGGTAGTTCTTCAAAACTTTTTGGGTCAAAACCAGAAGCGGCAATACCCATTAAATAGTAACCACCGTCAATTGATGGTCCATTTATAACTTTCCCATTATTCAAGGACTCTGCGGCGGTAAATAAGTGGGATGTGGTAAGTCCTGGAGTATCGTTACCAACACATATTACATGCTGATAGCCTTTTTCAAAAACATTTTGAATACTGTTTGAAAAACGCTGGCCAAAACCTAAGCCTCTTTGATCAGCCTCTGTAAAGTGAAAATAGTCTAAACCACTTCTTTCAACCTGCTGAATTACTCGCTCGTTCAGCACGTTCATTAATTGCTTATTATTTGCAATTAATTTGTGCTGAGCGTCAGCCTCTGCATTTTGTGCAAAGATTAAAACTGCGGTATTTGAGTAATTCTTTATGATGCGTAAATGTAAATTAACGTAAGCCTAAAATAGTAGGCACTGAAACAGTTTAGAGAAATTCTTAATTGTTGTCACCTAGCAACATCCACCACCATCATAATGATAGGTAGATTCACTGAAGTAAATATCATCACGACCTAAGTCTTTCAACGCCTGTGCCGTCTTATCACAAATGGCAAGTGGCTGGTTGTTTACCAAAACGTGGCCTTTGCCATCATCAAATTGACGCTCATCGCCATAGTAAATAGCTGCTTTACCAGTAAAAATACAGGGACCATCTTCTGGCATTGGATCTTTGATTGCCGCAACCTCTATGGATTCTATGTAGATCAATTCGTCAGTTGGGTAATTTTTAGTATCGAGAATACGGTAAGGCTTTCTAGCGCGTATCTCGATGGTTCCAAAACCAACATCAGTCAGCGCTTTTACGTATTTATCAATAGGTAATGATCCACTTAGGCACAAAGCTCTAAGTCGATCGTCGTTGCGCAACTCATCATTCATTTCCTGCTCACAAGTAGGGTCGCTCATGACTAATCTACCGTGAGGTTTTAATACCCGATACATTTCTTCAATGGCTTTCTTCAGGTCTTCTTCCTTGAAGATGTTGAAAAGACAGTTTTGGGCTGCGACATCAATAGAGTTATCTGCAACGGCACTTAAATTTAGAGCATCGCCTTTGTGAAGTTCTACGAACTCGCTTTTAAACCAGTCGTTCTCTTCTTCTGCTATTTTAAAGTTTTTTCGGGAAGCTTCTAGCATTTCAGGAACAACATCAATACCAACCACGCCACCTTTTTGACGCGAGAAGTAAGCAAACTGTAACAGTTCCATTCCACCACCTACACCTACGTACAAAACTCTAGGATTGTTGCTCAAGTCACGAGCATGCACGGTAGATCCACACCCATAGTTCATCTCCTGCATGATCTTTGGAATCTTCAATCCTGGCAATTCCCATACTGGATTTGTTGTACAACACAATCCCACATCGGGAACTAGTGCAGCGTCTCTATATAATTCTTCGGTAGCGTTTAAGTAGCTCATAGTTTATGGTTAATTGCGCTTTCGCGAAAGCGAGATAATAAATAGATTAAAGGAATTTAGTCTGCAACGACTCCTTGACAACTGCTTCCTGCACCGGCAGTGCAACCATAGCAGTGTTGCGAAATCTGGATCTTGCGATCGTTGAGAAGATCCTCGTTGTAATCTTTGATATGCTGAATCTTGTTGTCCACCTTGAGATCCAGCATCTGGTTAAAATCACAATCGTACAACCAGCCATCCCAAGAAATGGAAATGGTATTTGTACACATCACGTTTTGAACCGCAGCGGGATTGTAAGCCTCTACAAGTGCGTACATATAGTCCTCGTAGTTTTCACTGGCTACTAAATAGTCCAGGAATCTTGCGATAGGTAAATTGGTGATAGCGAATAAGTTGTGGAAGTGAATTCCAAAATCTTCCATCAATGCTGCCTTCATTTCTTTCTCCATACTGGCTTGATCGCCTGGCAAATAAGCGCCACTAGGATTGTAAACTAGATCTAATCGCAAATCACTATCTGGCATCCCATAACCACGTTCGTTAAGTTCTTGAAGTGCTTTTATAGATTTGTCAAAAACTCCATCGCCTCGTTGCTTATCGGTTTTTCCCTTAGTCCAGTGTGGCATGGAGGAAACAACGTGAATGTTGTGTTTCTTGAAGAAATCTGGTAGATCGTGGTATTTAGGATTAGCTCTTATGATAGTAAGGTTAGATCTTACGATAAAATCTTGGATACCGGCTTTGGCAGCTTCTTCAACAAACCATCTAAAGTCTGGATTCATCTCTGGAGCACCACCAGTGAGATCTAGTGTATGCGCCTCGGTAGTTTTAATAACTTCCAGAATCTGTCTCATGGTATCACGAGTCATGATCTCTTTACGGTCTGGACCAGCGTCCACATGACAGTGCGCACAAACTTGATTACACATGTAACCTACATTTACCTGAAGAATTTCCAGCTTTTTGGGCCTAAGCGGAAACTGGTTCGTTTCCTTAATCTTCATGGCAAAAGAAGGTAGCTCGCCATCAGAAAATGGTTCACCGTTAAGAATTTCAAGTTGTTTATTAATGTTAGCTAAGTCGGCATCTCTTTTATGGAGAGACTTCTTAGTATTTACTGCTACACTCATAAATAGGGTTGTCAATTAATGAAATGACTGTAATTGTCGGTAATCGAGCAATCACAATACATAAATACGATAAAATTGTGGGGTAAGTTTTACAGAAATCATAAGAATTGAATAATGCGGTGTTTGTAAAAAAGGTAAAAGGATCGCATTAGACTCCTTCAATGAATTCTAAGTCGTGGTTCTCGACATAATTTTATTTACACCTTAAAATATTTCTGTGTAGTCAACATAGAAGATTTTAGGTGGTATAATATACCATCGCAAAACCCCAGGTAAGTCAGTGTCAATGATTTTCTAGACTAGTAATCCTAGTGTTGATTTTGAGCTGCATCCTGAGTTGCTACATCTCCAACTTGTTGACTTTATTCATCATCTGGACACCGTGAACTAAAGTTGCACCACCTTTTATAGCGCCAGCAACGTGAATCGCTTCCATCATTTGCTCTTTGGTCACACCGCGTTTTAAAGTATCGCTAGTATATGCATCGATACAATAGGGACATTGTACAGCATGGGAAACAGCCAATGCAATTAGAGATTTTTCTCTCGCCGTAAGTGCGCCTTCTTCAAAAACACTCCCGTAATAATCAAAAAACTTAGTTCCTAGCTCTTCACTCCATTCGGTTATTTTACCAAATTTTCTTAAGTCTTTTGGGTCGTAATATGTCTTATCCATCTTTGAAATTTTAGATAGCCAAGTTACAATTTCTAATGACTTTTGACACCAATATTGAAATGTGGCAATTCATTAAATATCAGTTAAAAGCAAATCACAGACATTTGAATTCCTTTACATTTGGCCGAACTTTCAAACAAAAATCATGATTAAAATATTAGGAATTATAATGACTGTAGGCGGTGCTATCGCCCTTATTTTAGGAGTACTTTCTGCTTTTGGCAGCTTGGCTTTAGGAGCAGGACAATGGCCTTCTATCATTCTAGGCGTAGTATTCTTCTTTGCAGGTATCTCATTGATAAAGTATCGCAAAGACACTGATCAAGTATAATTTACTGATACATTATATAAAAAAAGCCGCTTGAAAATCATCAAGCGGCTTTTCTTTTTGATGTAAATCCTATCTAATTAATAGGTTCCAATAACATATAGGCAAATGGTCCCATAGCAGTCGCCTCGTCATCTTTAAAGTTTACCGTAGCGCCAGACATGAGATCTAGATAGGATCCTTTGAATCCCATAGCAGAAGTCTTTGTTTCTTTATCTGATAAATTAGCAATGTATAGAACTTTGTTACCGTCTTTTGAACGTTCAATCGCATAAATATCTGGGTTTTCAGTATCAAGGCGTTTGTATTCCGCAGCATTTTTACCACCGTTCAGAGCTGGATTGTTTTTCTTTATTTCACCTAATCGCTTCATTTCTTCCCAAACGCGTCCTTTTGTTTTAGGAATGGAATCTTTCTCAAAAAATTTCAAACGCTTCTCCATACCATATTCTTGACCTGAATAAATCAGCGGCATTCCAGGGATTACATATTGGAAGACAAGCATCGCATCTGCAGCATTTCCCATTCTTTCAGTTACCGTTCCATTCCAGGAGTTTTCATCATGGTTGGTGATGAAATTCATAAGTATATCATCTTCCTGATATAAGGAATCGTTTCTTTTCATGTAGGCATCCCATGCTGCTACTTTAGTTTTCCCTTGAGCTAACTCATTCATAAGATGGTGTCCTTCCCAATTGTAACCCATGTCAAAAGCTTGCTCAAAAAGATCCTTTTGCTCGCTTTCTGCCAGCATGAATAATGGCTTTACTTCTTCCAATTCAGCGTTGTTGGCATTCCAAAAGTCTGTAGGAACATTGTCTGCTACATCACATCTAAAACCATCTACATCGTGCTCTTCTACCCAATATTTCATCGTTGCTGTCATCGCAGCACGTAAATCAGGATTGTCGTAATTCAAATCTGCCGTATCTGTCCAGTCTGTTCCTGCTGGATGGATGATTTCTCCAGCTTCATTTTGGGTATACCATTCTGGGTGCTCGGCAATCCATTTATTGTCCCAACCAGTGTGATTAGCTACCCAATCCAGAATCACGAACATATCATTATCATGCGCCGTTTGAACAAGTCTGTCTAGATCTTCTTCGGTTCCCAGATCTGGATTTACCGCAGTATAATCTGCGACAGCATAATAACTACCTAGGTATTTCGTTCGTTCGTTCTCATCCTTGATATCTTCCACCATAAGATCTCCTTTTGCCTTTCTGTTTTTCTCAGAGATTGGAAAAATGGGCATCAACCAGATAATTTTGACACCTAGCTCCTTAAGTTGCGGGATGTCCTTTGTGAACTCATTGAAAGTTCCCTCGGGAGAATACTGACGTATGTTTGCCTCGTAAATGATAGCGTTCTCAAGATCTTCATCTGTAATCGCCTCATTTGCAACCACAGTTTCCTCTTGAACAATTTCTGTTGGCTTAGGTTCTTCCTTGCAGGCGATTAAGCCGCAGATCAAAAAGAGTGACCAGATATATTTTTTCATGATTAAATTTATTTATTGATACTTCGATTTCTGATATAGATAATTTTAAATTTTCTTGCCTGTACTTACTTGTTGATTGTCGTGTGTGGAAGTGATTGGATTATTTCGCTTTCGCGAAAGCGTGCATTTTTCATCTACCATTTTTGACATTATCCGATTCTCGATGGAATAGGCTTCAAAATATTTATCAAATTAGGTCCGACTAAAATATACGTGCGCTGTTCTGACAAATTATAATTTGAATAGCACCCCATAAAGCTGCATCGTTAAAAACTAATTGTCCAAATCGATAACATGACTCGTTTTTCCAGCTACTTGCAATGTTCCCGACAGGTCGATTTCTGAATCTGACAAAATATCAATACCGTTTTTTGCTTTACCTAAACCTTCTTCAAAACGATTCATGTCTAGAGAGACGGCTTCTGGATTGTTATTGATAATAACCATCACGCGGCTGTTCTCATTGTGTCTGAAATAAACATAGCAATTTTGCTCTGGTACGTATTGCAACAATTTACCGGTGTGAAGTACTGGTTTGTTCTTGCGGTAGTTCAGCAATTTTTTAGTGAAAGCTTGGTACTCATTTTGAGACTCCGTTGGATTGACGAAAGCATTTACCTCATCACCATTCCAACCACCAGGAAAATCGCGGCGTATATCACCATCACCTAACTTTGATTTGTCGCCCATCATTCCTATCTCATCGCCATAGTAAATTTGAGGGGTACCACGTGTGGTTAAAACCAAGGTCAGCGCCAGTTTATAATTTTCTACATTATCATTATAGACTCCACCACCACTAAAACGGTTGGTGTCATGGTTTGCCATAAACACCAATAAATTATCAGTATCTGCATATAGAAAGTCATTGACAAAGTTCTCGTACATACGCACCATTCCTTTGTCCCAACCTTGTTCTTCTTCCTTAAAAGCTTCCATGATCGCATCATGCAACGTGAAGTCCATCACGCTAGGCAAATCTGTATTATAATTTTGGATGGCCGCCACTGGAGAGTCTTTTTGCCAGTAAGAAATCTGAGCTTGGTCATGCAACCAAGTTTCTCCTACAATATTGATATTGGGATATTCCTTCATGATGGCTTTAGTCCAATCCGCTATTCCTTTTTTCTCATTGTAGGCATAGGTGTCTACACGCAAACCGTCCAATCCTGCATACTCAATCCACCAGATGTTATTCTGAATAAGATAATTCAATACCAACGGCTCTTCTTGATTTAGATCAGGCATGCTGCTCACAAACCAACCTTTTTCTGCATAACGCATATCGTATTCACTCACATGCGGGTCCATTTGAACCGACTGTCTATAAGAAGAATTTGCATAGCCTTCTACCGGGAAATCCCTGTCGCTATCCTTGTTATCATCAAATTGATGAATCCAGGATTCCATGGGAAGGTCCTGCATCATCCAGTGTGTAGAACCCCAATGATTAGGAACCACATCCATAATCAATTTCATGTCACGTGAATGAAGTTCATCAGCCAGTTGGCGATATAATTTGTTGGTTCCATATCGCGGGTCTATGTTGTACAGATCACTTTGTGCATAAGTGTGATATGATGTTCTTGCAGCATTATCTTCCAACATTGGTGTGCTCCAGATAGCTGTAGCGCCTAGATCATCGATATAATCTAGATGATCAATTATTCCCTGAATATCGCCACCATGGCGGCCATTTCTATCAGATCGGTTTAATTTATCTACCATAGAATCTACAGAATCATTGCTGGAATCACCGTTGGCGAAACGGTCTGGCATTACCAAATAAATCACGTCACTGGAATCAAATCCCATGCGTTCTTTGGATCCAGATGCTCTGTTTTCCAATCGGAAGATTTTAGAATTAGCTTTCTTTTTTCCAACTGAAAGGTTATAATCTCCTGCAGGTTCTCCACTAGTTTCAACCGTGACAAACAGGTAATTTGGATTAGCTGTTTTGGCGATATTGACGATTTCTAAGTCTGAAGTGACTTCTCCTTTAGTGGCTATGTCCTTACCATACATCATGACTTCCACTTGTGTGTGCTCCATTCCTGTCCACCAGTTAGGTGGTTCCATACGCTGAATTTGTGCTAGTGACGCTTTCGCGAAAGCGAACATCAAGAAAATACTTAGTGCTTTTTTCATCTCTCTATATAACTATTAAACGAGCTTTTTTACAAAATCCAACTACTGAATCTCAACAATGCTGATTCCAAAACCACCGCCAGGAGCCGTAAATACATCAAGTTTAGACTTACTAGTTACCTTCTTTGTGGAGATTTTGTACGCCTGTGGATTGTCTTTGTAGTGTGCATTCTTAGCATCTGCATAAATGGTGGCCATATACTTTTTGCCTTTCTCCAAGAAATCCAAAGACATTTGAGATGTACGTGGTGTCGTTCCGTTTGAATTACCTACAAACCAACTGCTCGAATTTTTGTCTTTTCTAGCAATGGTAATGTATTCGCCAGGTTCGGCTTCCAGATATTTGGAGATTTCCCAATCTACAGGAACGTCCTTGATGAATTGGAAAGCATCCAGAAAGCGGTTGTAATTTTCAGGAAGGTCTGCTGCCATTTGTAACGGACTGTACATGGTCACATAAAGTCCTAGCTGATTTGCCAGCGTGAAATTCCCGTGAGAATTATTTTCTGGATTTACTTTAGAAATATCCATTTCAAATATTCCAGGCGTATAATCCATTGGTCCACCTATCAATCTTGTAAATGGAAGTATTGTAGTGTGATTAGGCTTAGATCCTCCAAACGCTTGAAATTCCGTTCCTCTAGCCGACTCATTTCCTATCATATTGGGCCAGGTACGAGCTATACCAGTTGGTCTAACTGCCTCGTGAGCGTTGATCATTATTTCATAATCAGCGGCTTTCTCTACTACATATTGATAATGATTATTGATCCACTGGCTGTAGTGGTGCTCGCCTCTAGGCAATACATTACCGACATAACCTGTCTTTACCGCATCATAATCATATTTATTCATGAATTGGAAGGCAGTATCGAGATGACGCTCATAATTACGGGTAGATCCTGATGTCTCATGATGCATGATCATTTTAACGCCTTTGGATTTTGCGTATTCATGAATTCCTTCCACATCAAAATCTGGATAAGGAGTTACAAAATCAAATACATAATCCTTAGAATGACCGAACCAGTCTTCCCAGCCTTGATTCCATCCTTCTACAAGAACTCCATCAAAACCATGAAGTGCTGCAAAATCGATGTATTCTTTAACATGGTCCGTATTTGCTGCATGGGTTCCATTAGGTTTTAATTCGGTATAGTCAGTTTTTCCTAATTGTATAGCAGGAATTTCATCAGTATAGTCCCAAGAACTTCTACCGGTAATCATTTCCCACCAGACGCCTATATACTTAGTTGGTTTGATCCATGAAGTATCTTCGATTTTGGATGGTTCATTGAGGTTGTAAGTCATTCTGGAAGCCAATATATCTGTAGCTTCATCGCCCACAATGATCGTACGCCACGGTGTTGATAATGGTGATTGCATATATCCTTTATCACCATTGTTATCTGGAGTCAACCACGATTGAAATGTTCTATTATCCTCACCCAATTTCAAGTGCATCGCACTGTAGTCGATAAGTGCAGCTTCATGCAAGTTGATATACAAACCGTCTGCAGTTTTCATCATGAGTGCTGTTTGAACGCCATCTGGTGAGATGGGTGTTTGTGAAGCATTATCACCTATCGCACCAGCGTGTAACTTCCTAATTTCAGAAAGTTTTGAGGTTGTGTAATCATATTCCTGAGTGTCAAAATCCCCTGCAATCCAGAATGCCTTATGATCGCCTGTCATGGTAAATTGTGTCAACTCTTCCTCTATTACAAAATAGGAGAATTCTTGTTTTGGAAACTCATATCTAAAACCCAAACCGTCATCAAATAGTCTAAATCGCAAGTTCATCTTACGATCGGTGGCTTTTTGGTTAAGGGACACCAGCATCTCATTATAATGATTGCGGACTTTTGATTCCTCGCCCCAAACTGGTTCCCAGGTTTCGTCAAAGGTGCTGTTGTCAAATCCTGTAGCCTCAAAATCATTCTTCAAGGATTTCTCGTCATTCTTCAGGTCAAATCCTAGAGAACTTTGGGCGATCACCGTTTTTCCATTGAATGTCAATTGGTATTGTGGTGTGCCTTCTTGCGATAAGTCAAATTGCATTTCAAAATCACCGTTGGGAGATTTGAGAGTTTGTGCTTGTGACGCTTTCGCGAAAGCGAAATACATCAACGCAGCAATTACATATTTAAAATTTTTCATGGATTATGCTTTTACAGTTGCCGGTTCCAATCTGATCTCTTCACCGTTTACAATTATATCTTGAGTACTATCTCCTTCAAGGGTTACGGTCGTTTGATGTGCCGTCACGTGAACCTTGAGAATCTGATCTCTAAAGTTGATTTTAAAGCTGAAGGATTTCCATTGCTCAGGCAATCGCGTAGTGAAACTAGGGATATCATTGACAATCTTCAACCCGCCAAAACCTTCTACAATACTCATCCATGTACCTGCCATGCTGGTAATGTGACAACCTTCCTCAACCTCGTGATTATAGTCATCAAGGTCCAATCTAGAGGTTCTCAAATAGAATTCATAGGCTTGATCCATACGGCCCAAATGTGCTGCCTGAATACTGTGTACACATGGCGATAAAGAACTTTCATGAACCGTTAACGGCTCGTAAAAATTGAAGTGTTTCTCCAATTCTTCTTTAGTGAAATGATCCTCAAAAAAGTAGAATCCTTGAAGTACGTCTGCCTGTTTTATGTAACAACTGCGCAAAATGCGATCCCAGGACCATTTCTGGTTGATAGGTCGTTGAGATGATTTAAGATCAGAAACCGGTATGATTTCCTTATCCAAAAATCCATCTTGCTGAAGGTAAACGCCCAATTCCTCATCGTAGGGTTCATACATGTTTTGAGCAACATCCAACCAAGAAGTTAATTCACCGTTCGTCACTTTAGTCAAGCCTACGATTCTCTGATAGTCGTCGTTATGACCACTTTTCACCTTGTCAAGGTGATTAATGGCTTGCTCAATACACCATTTTGCTAAATAGTTGGTGTACCAGTTGTTGTTTACGTTATTCTCATATTCATTAGGACCAGTAACGCCAAGGATCATGTATTTCTTTGCGTGCTGGGAATATGTGGCTCGCTGGTGCCAGAATCTGGCGATAGCGATCATGACTTCCAGACCCATTTCTGGGATGTAAGAGTAGTCACCTGTATATTTTACGTAGTTGTGGATGGCAAAAACCATCGCGCCGTTGCGGTGGATTTCTTCAAAGGTAATTTCCCATTCGTTATGGCATTCCTCGCCATTCATGGTTACCATAGGATACAGAGCAGCTCCATTGGAGAATCCCAATTTCTCGGCATTCTCAATGGCCTTGTCTAGCTGCTCATACCTATATTTCAGTAAATTTCTGGCGACCTGTTGATCTTTGGTAGCCATGTAGAAAGGTATGCAATATGCCTCAGTATCCCAATAGGTAGACCCGCCATATTTTTCACCTGTAAATCCTTTAGGGCCAATATTTAAGCGAGCATCCTTACCAGAATAGGTCTGATTCAGCTGGAAAATATTGAATCGAATACCTTGTTGTGCTTTTAAATCGCCTTCAATAGCGATATCTGCCATAGACCATATTTGTGCCCATGCCTCCTTTTGATCTTGTAATAATTGTGTGTATCCCTTTTCAATTGCCGTATGCAAAACACGCTTTGCAGCATTTAGAATTTCAAAATGCTCATAATTGAGGCTTGAAGTATATCCTGCATACTTAATTAAGGTTGCAGTTTCTCCTTCAGATATTTCAGTAGCAATTTTATGTCTAACAACCGTATCGTTTTTGTCAAAATGGTCTGCATACTGCACGTGCTCCCCATTTTTATACAATTCTGATTGCATGTAAGTACAAACGTAAAAGTTGGTTTTATTGGTACGGCTACGTATGAAACCTTGATGATCTGTAGATTGTAAATCTTCTACTTCCCAGAACTTATCGTCCCAATTGGTATCTTCGTTAGTGATTCCTGCATCAATATAAGGTTGGAAGGAAATACGCATATGGCCCTTTACGGCTTTCACACTATAATTGATAACCGCGAGTTCATCTAGGTTCATGCACAAAAATCTGCGCGCTGTAACTTTAATGGTTTTATCAGCAGTAATGTCAAGTTCAAAAGTGCGCTCGTACCATCCTTCTTTCATGTTGAGTTCACGACGGTAATTGCGAACCTTTGATTTTTCAACCTTTGCTAGATCCAGAGATTCTCCATCAATGAAAATATCGATACCTATATAATTAGGTGCATTTAAAACTTTGGCGAAATACTCTGGATATCCATTTTTCCACCAGCCTACTCTCGTTTTATCAGGATAATAAACGCCCGCTAGGTAACTTCCCTGAAAGCTTTCACCAGAATAGGATTCTTCAAAATTTGCACGTTGACCCATAGCACCATTACCTATGGAGAATAGGCTCTCACTAGACTTGACTAAGTCAGGATTCCAGCCTTCTTCAATAATGGACCACGCGTTAGGTTTTATATATTCTCGACTCATTACTTCGTTTTATTCAATAACTGTTCTTGATAATTGGCGGGCATTTCTAAAAAGCTTTCAAAAACTTCATCTGCCTCGCTTAAATTTTTTACTTCTCCCAAACCTATGCTGATCATTCCAGCATTATTGGCGGCTTGAACTCCTGAAATACTGTCCTCAAATACAATCGCATTTTTTGACGGCATGTCAAGCAAATCGCATGCTTTAAGGAATACTTCTGGATCTGGTTTGGCTTTGCTGACATCTGTTCCATCGACAATCGCATCGAATAGGTCGTGAATTCCCAATTTCTTTAGGATAGGCCTAGCATTTTTACTGGCACTTCCTAGAGCTATAGGTTGTTCGCTTTCGCGTAAGCGTAACAAAAAATCATGTACTCCAGGTAGAATATCATCTTGGGTTAAGGTCTCCACCATTTCAAGGTATTCTTCATTTTTCTGAATCAACTTACGATCAAAGGTTTCTTGATCAATTGTCTTATTTCCCCATGCAAGAATTTTCTCTAACGAACGGACTCTTGAAACTCCTTTGAGCTGCTCATTTTCTGCTTCCGCGAAAGCGATACCCAATTCTGCTGCCAGTTTTTGCCAGGCTACAAAGTGAAATTTGGCCGTATCGACAACGACGCCATCCAGATCAAATATGAATGCTTTTTTACTCATTGGTAATCGATGGTTGATAGGTTATAGCTTTTTTATTGGTGATCAAAAGGTTAGAGAATGCCGCCAAAATCAGGAATATACCCGCAATAGTCATCGCATGAATCGACTCTTCTCCAATTAGATTATGGAGTAAAACCACGCCACCAAGTGCCGCAATTATTTGCGGAATCACAATGAACATATTGAAAACACCCATCATCAATCCCATTTTTGAACTATCCACACTACTGGATAACATGGCGTATGGCATGGACAGAATGCTTCCCCAAGCAATACCGACTAGTGCAAAACATAGAACAAGCATTCCTGGCTCGCCTGGTATGAAGAACATGAGTAGAAATCCCGCGCCTCCCAAAATCAAACTCGCCATGTGAACAACCTTCCTATTGATGCTGTTATACGCGGTGTAAAATGTGAGTAACAGCGCAAATGCCATAGAGGACAATCCATAGATTCCCATTTTTGAACCTACATCATCAGACGCTTCATTGTAAGCTTTATCCTGTGTCGCATAATCATCCGCTCTTGCTTGATCTAGAAATAGAGTCGCTTGATTTGCATCGAGAAGTACCTCGTCATTATTATCCAGCTGTGCGAAGTTTTTCACATCAGGTTTAGGTGCGTTGTATATATGTTCTGTCAACGCTGGATTTGCCAGAGTCCACATCGCAAAAAAAGCAAACCATGAAAAGAATTGAACAACTCCCAATTTTTTCATGATCGTGGGCATCAATGCATAGGTTGAGGAAATGGTTTCCCACATTCCTTTTTTCTCTTCTGGCTCGCCAGCATCATCAAATGCTGCCATTTCTTCTGGAGAGTACTCTTTGGTAGTAAAAATGGTAACGAGTATCGATGTAATAAAAACAAGAGCTCCAACACCGAAGGCGATCTTAACGGAGTCTGGAACGACTCCTGGAGCTGCCTCGTTTGATATGTTTAATGTGTTGTTTAGGAACTTCGGCAAATTACTGGCGATCCATGTTCCAACTCCTATAATTAATGTTTGTACAACAAAACCGTAACTGCGTTGTGATTCTGGTAGCTTATCTGCTACTAATGCACGAAAAGGCTCCATGCTAATATTAATGGATGCGTCAAGAACAAGAAGTAGTCCGGCTGCCATCCATACCTCTGAAGAAAATGGCATAAACAACAAGGCAATACTACTAAGGATAGCACCCAACAGAAAGAAAGGTCTGCGACGACCCAACGTTTTATGCCAGGTATTGTCACTCAAATATCCTATAATGGGTTGAACGATCAATCCTGCAAGCGGTGCAGCAATCCACAGCATAGGTATATTATCCTTGCTGGCTCCCAAAGTTTCAAAAATACGGGACATGGTAGAACCCTGAAGGGCAAAACCGAATTGTATACCGAGAAAACCGAAACTCATGTTCCAGATATCCCAGAAACCTAACTTAGGTTTTTGCATATCGTTAATTGTTAATTACGATAAGCCTTATGACTTATCAAAACTTGGTGTGTGCGAAGAAAACAAGTTTCGGATAAGTGTCGTGATAGAATATATCACAAGTCAAATATAATATTATCGAGGCGTAGATTCACGTTCTACTAGCGAAGTTTTTACGATAACGGTTTCGTAACTCTCCTCCATATCGTGCTTACTTTCGAGCCTTTCTATCAATTTTGCAGCAGCCAGACCGCCCATATCTTCACCTTTTTGACCTATGGTTGTCAAGGTTGGACTGGCATACTTGCTTAACATACCATCAGTAAAAGCGATAATTGCGACGTCATCAGGAATGGATTTACCCATCTTTTTAAGAGCCTTACTAGCAGTCACAGCAAAGAGTTCATTCACAGCGACAACACCATCATAGTTTCCTTGTTTGAGGAATTTTTCGATACTTTTCGTACAATTCTCTGCATCCTCAATTTTTAAAACACTGGATTCTTTGAACTTAATACCTCTTTTCACAAGTGCATCCTTAAAGCCTTGAGTCCTTAATTTACCTACACTTACATAGTCAACGGTAGAGATGATGCCTAGATTTTTCTTGCCCTTACGCAAAAGGAAGTCTGTCGCGCTTTGTGCAGCGGCCACATCATCTATAATAATTTTATCGCAGGCAATTGAGTCTACAACCCTATCAAACATTACGATAGGCATTCCTTGATTAAGAACCTCTCTTAAATGATGAAAGTCCTGACGTTCAAGAGTTTCCTTTGAAAGGCTCATTATAAATCCGTCAATACTACCATTTGCCAGCATATCCATGTTAACGACCTCTTTATCAAAACTTTCACCAGATAAACAGATAATTACTTGGTAACCTTTCTCGTTGGCAACCTTTTCTATTCCAGAAATTACAGTAGCAAAGAAGTGATGGACGATCTCAGGAATAATAATCCCTATCTTTTTAGTCTTTTGATTTTTAAGGCTTAACGCAATGTTGTTAGGCTTGTAGTTGTATTTTTTTGCATAGTCCTTAATCTTATCTCTAGTTTCCACACTAATCTCGTGCGAATCCCGCAATGCTTTGGAAACAGTAGAAATAGACACGTTTAAGTCCTGTGCAATTTTCTTTAAGGTAAGCTTTTGAGCCATTTTTATGTGATTGGATTATAAGGAGCACGCTTTCGCGAAAGCTAAATATACTTCAACTATAATAACTACAAAAAGCCGAAAACGTTTTCGTAGAAATAGGTGTTCAAAACAGCCCCTTAACGTTTTGTTTACATAGTTTTATCCCGTGTGAGAAGAAGACCGTTTTATAATCATTAACTCAAACTTCAGAAATGAACCAAAAATTAAAAATTGCAACGTTATTACTCTTATTACCTCTATTTGCCCTAGCGCAGACGGTAAGAGGAACTGTAACGGACGCTTCAACCAACCTTCCCGTTTTGGGAGCATCTGTTGTTGTACAAGGAACCAGTAATGGAACTTCAACAGATTTTGACGGTAATTACACCCTTAATAATGTTCCTGAAGATGGAATAATTGTTATCAGCTATTTGGGATATGCCACACAAGAGATTCCTTATACAGGTCAACAAACGCTCAACATCGCCCTTGCAGAAGATGCTGCACAGTTAGATGCCATTGTTTTAATAGGTTATGGTGAAGTTCGCCAAGAGAACGTAACAGCCGCGCAGACTACTGTAAGCGATGAGGAATTCAACAAAGGTGCAGTTGTTTCTCCGGGCTCATTAATTGCTGGTAAAGCAGCTGGTGTGCAGGTTACAGCAGCTACAGGTCGTCCTGGTGACGGACCTAGAATTAGAGTACGTGCCGGATCGACATTAAGTGCAAATGCTGATCCTTTATATGTAGTAGATGGTATACCTCTAGATTCTAGAAATGCCAATTTGAACACTATCAACCCGGCAGATATTGAAAGCTTTACCATTCTCAAGGATGCAAGTGCCACTGCTATTTATGGTAACCGTGCCTCAAACGGAGTTATTCTCATTACTACTAAAAAAGGGAAATTTAATCGTGAGTTGCAAATAGGATACAATGTTCAATTTGCTATTGACAAAAATACTGATGATGTTGACGTATTAACTGGAGGTCAGTTTAAGACTTTAGTAAATGAGATTGGTACAGCAGAAGATATTGCTTTATTAGGAAACGCAAGTACTGACTGGCAGGATCGAATTTATCAAACCGCAACTAGAGCAATTCACAATATCACACTTTCTAAAGGTTATGAAAACACTTCATGGAGAGCTAATTTAGGTTATACCAATCAAAACGGTACGCTTAAAACTTCAGGCTATGAAAGAGCAAGTATTAACGCTAGTGTTATACAAAATCTCTTTAATGATGATTTAAAATTAACTTTATCTGTACAAGGTGCATTAGAAGATATTAATAGCGCAGATGAAGGAGCTATAGGAAGTTCTATCGATTTTGATCCAACACAACCAGTGTTTGATCCTAATGGCCCTAATGGTTTTTTTGAATATTTTCAAAACAATGGAACTGTAGATCCATTAGCGCCTAGAAACCCACTAGGCTTATTGAATAGCTTAGATGCTGGAACAACTAACGATCAGATTAGAACTACTCTACAGGCAGATTACCAAATACCAGGTGTAGATGGTTTGACCCTAAATGGAACAGCAGGTATAGATTATAATGAGTTCGACACTTTTTCAAACAGGCTACCTAACTCTGGTGTAGGCCTTACAACAGGTGCTCTTAATTCAAGTTCTAACGGTTTTAGAGTAAATCAGCTATTAAATGGTCGTGTAGATTATAAAACTGATTTAGAAAATCTGGATTCTTCGCTAGAATTAACCGTAGGAAGTAGCTACCAAGAATTTAGAAGAGAAAGCGTAAGCTTTAGTCAGGATAATACTGGAGCTCCAGTTCAACCATTTAATGCATTTAATAAAAATGTATTGATTTCATATTTTGGTCGTGCAATATTCGATATTAAAGATCTATTAGTTTTATCGGCTAGTATTTCTAGAGATGGTACCTCAAGATTTTCACCTGATAACAGATGGGGAACCTTTGGAGGTGCAAGTGCAGGTCTTAAATTGACTAATCTTGACTTTGTTCAAGAAAGTGGATTTGTTTCCCAGCTTAAATTAAGAGGTGGTTACGGTGTTACTGGTCAACAAGATATAGGTGAAGATTTCTTATTTATTCCAAGATCCACACCTAGTACAGATCAAGCAAGAGTTCAAATAGGAGATCGTTTCTTCACAACCGTGAGACCAGAATTAACTGTTGATTTGAAATGGGAAGAAACTAGTCAATGGAATGTAGGTTTAGATTATGGCTTCTTTGATAATCGATTAAGCGGATCTGTTGACTTATATACACGTGATACTGAAGACTTACTCCAATTCGGTCCTTTAGCTGCTGGATCTTTAGGGAATTTTGCTTTGCAAAACGTTGGATCGACTAGAAGTAGAGGTTTGGAACTCGCTGCAAGTCTTGATTTAATAAGAGCTGAAGATTTCAACTGGGAAATAGGAGGAAACTTGACTTTTAATGAGATCGAAATTACTGACCTTTCTCTAGGAGAAAATGACGCACCAGTACCACAAACGCCAGTTGGTGGTGCAGGTTTCAACAACTTCATTCAAGAATGGGCTGTTGGCGCAGATCCTACCGCATTTGTTGTTTATAGACAAGTTTATGGTCCTGACGGAAACCCCTTGGACGGAATTTTCGTAGATAGAAATGGTGACAACGTGATTAATAGTGATGACAGAGTTCGCTATAAGAAAGGAAATCCTGATGCCTTCTTTGGTTTTACCTCTAATTTCAACTACAAGAGATTTGACATGAACTTTACTTTACGTGGTGCTGTAGGAGGTTATAACTATAATAATGTGAGAGCTTCACGTGAAAATGCAGATGCGATCACGGAAAATCCTGGCAATTGGTTAAATAATTCCACAGATGGAATTTTGAATGACCGCTTCTCTAGCGCTCCACTAAACCTATTGTTTTCAAGTGAGTACATAGAGAAGTCAGATTTTTTAAGGTTGGATAACTTATCGTTAGGATATACCTTCAATACCGACAAAATAGGAATAAGAGCCTCTGTAACAGGAACTAACCTATTCGTTATAACTGATTACAGTGGTTTGGACCCAGAAATAGGTAACGGTGTTGATCAGGCAATCTTTCCTAGATCTAGAGGAGTCATTTTTGGATTGAATTTTGAATTTTAAAAATTATACATGATGAGAATATATAAATTAGTTTTTGCATTATTTATTGCATCGGCAGCATTTGTTGCTTGTGAAGATGCTCTAGATCTTGAGCCTGAGGGCAACACTTCTGCATCAGGAGAACTTGCAAATTTAGAGGCTTTTCAAGGTCGCTGGGCAAAATTGTACGCAGGTCTAATCACAGGTGGCCAATCTGGTGGTGATGGTGGTGCGGATATTCAGGGAATTGATGGTGGCTTTTCAAACTATGGTAGATTATTCTGGAAACTTTCAGAATTAACTACTGATGAAGCCATAATTGCTTGGAATGATGGTACCATCAAGGACCTTCACTGGCAAAACTGGACTCCAGACAACGAGTTTATCGCTGCTATGTTTGCTAGACTGAGTTACCAAGTAACCCTAACTAATGCATTTATTAGAGAATCCTCTGATGCTGCTATAGCAGACGCAGGCCTTTCAGGAGCAGATGCTGAGTTAGTAAGAAGCTACGTCTCAGACGCTAGATTTTTGAGAGCCTATTCTTACTACCATGGTATGGATATGTTTGGAACCTTACCATTTACCACAGAAAATACCGCGGCTGATGGTTCAGAATTACCTGAATATATTTCAAGAGAAGATCTTTTTGCATACGTAGAAAGCGAATTGCTCGATATTGTTGATCAGCTCCCATCCGGACAAGGATCAGATTATGGTCGTGTGAGTCAAGCTGCAGCGCAAATGTTACTTGCAAAAATTTACATGAATGCAGAAGTTTATACAGGCACACCTCGATACGGTGACGCCCTTACCTATGTAAATGCAGTAATCGGTCAAGGTTATGTCATTGATACTGACTTACCTTATCGTGCATTGTTTCTTGCTGACAATAACATCAATGGTGCACAGAATGAGTTTATCTGGACATTGAACTACGATGGTGAAAATACACAGACCTTTGGAGGAACCACCTTTCTTTCACACGCACCAGTTGGAGGAAACATGGATCCAGCAAACTACGGCTTAGATTCAGGTTGGGGTGGAATTAGAACCACTCCAGAATTTGTAGCTCTTTTCCCTAACGAAGAAAACTCCAATGATTCGAGAGAAAACTTCTTTACAGAAGGACAGCAAAAAAGTATCGCAGATGTAGGAAGGTTTCAAGATGGATTTGCCATTGTTAAGTTCCAAAATGTGAATCTTGATGGCACACCGGCACCTAATCCAACATTTGTAAGCACAGATTTTCCAGTATTTAGATTAGCTGATGCTTATTTAATGTATGCAGAGATCGTAGCACGTGGTGCTGGTGGTAATAATGCAACAGCAGTTAATTACATCAATACCATAAGACAAAGAGCGTATGGGAATGATTCTAATGGAATTTCAAGTAATGATCTTACTTTAGATTTTATACTTGATGAGCGTGGTAGAGAACTACACTGGGAATCACATAGACGTCAAGATCTTATCAGATTTAATCAGTTCTCAACAAACGGAATCTGGGAGTGGAAAGGAAATGTTCAAAGTGGTACAACGACAGCTGCTTTTAGAAATGTATTCCCAATTCCAACAACAGAACTTAATTTGAACTCAAACCTAGTCCAGAATCCTGGATATTAATTAATAAAATAACTCTATAAAAATGAAAAAAATCACAACCCTTCTATTGTCTTTTCTAGCGATTATGGCAGTGGTATCTTGTAGCGATGATGATGAGCAATTGTTTATTGATCAAGCAGATTCTCAGCTCACTTTTGAATCACCTGCTTCTGCTTCGTATATATTAACTTTTGAAACTAAAGATAATTTAGCAGAGCGTCTTGTATGGAGTACTCCATCATTTGAAACTCCTATATCAGTAACTTATGCTGTCGAGGCATCCACTGATCCTAACGATTTTTCAAATGCAGAAGTGGTTACTACAACCAATAATAATTTTGTAGATCTAACTGTAGAACGTCTCAATGACCTTTCTGCAACTTTAGGTTTGACTCCATTTTCTCAAGGTGTTATTGCAATGAGAATTGTAGGAACTACAGCAGATGCTGGTATGGAGCCACTAGTTTCAGATATTTTGACTTTATCTGTAACTTCATATACTACAGATTCTCCAAAACTTTATGTACCTGGTAATTACGCAGAATCTAGCGGTTATGGCGCAAACTGGACACCTAGCGATTCAGAAACTCCTTTTTTAGAAGCTACAGAATTTGGTAGTGTAGAATTTGAAGGATTTATTTTTATGAGTAATGACGCTCCTGAATTCAAGTTTACACCAACTAACGAAGGTTTTGAGGGTGCTTTTGGAGACGGCGGAACTGGTATGCTATCAAATGATGGTGGTGCTGGAAACCTTACTGTTCCTGGTCCAGGATATTATTACATTACTGTAAATCTTGATCCTGATGGTGACCCTACTACAGACGATGCTTCATGGAGTGCTTCTTCACGCGTTTGGGGAATCATAGGCGCGGCTACTCAGCCTACAAATCCTGCAGGATGGGATGATGAACTTAATATGACCTATAATAAAGAAACAAAACTGTGGACTGTAGAACTGACAATGGACGCAGGAGAGTTCAAATTTAGAGCACAAGAATGGACAGATTTTACCAATTTTGGTGATAACGGTGGCGATGGTGTGCTTGAATTTAACTCAGCCAACATTGAGGTAGGTACTTCTGGTACTTATAGAGCAGAGCTTGACTTGAGCCAGCCACGTAATTACACCTATGAATTGGTATCTATTTAAGACATAGGGATGATTTTAAAGGGCTGTTCGCAGCCCTTTTTTTTGTTCTAATAATAAAAATCAGATATGAAATATATAACTCTACTACTTACTTTTTTAGTATTCGCTTTCGCGAAAGCGCAAGTATCAACAGCATCGCCTACACCTACAGCAGATCAGGCAGTAACAATTTTGTTTGACGCGACAGGTACACCTTTGGAAGGGACCACTCAAACGTTACACCTATATGCCGGTGTCACGATTAATGGGCAGGACTTTCAAAACACACCAACTGGAGAGAATGCTTTTTTTGACAATGATCCAACGGTTAATCCAACATTTACGAGTACTGGGCAGAATTCCTACCAAATCACATTAGGACCTACCTTAAATCAATATTTTGGAGTAAATCCTAGTACGGATATAATTACCGCTATAGATTTTGTAATTAGAAACGCGAATGGAACCAATGGAAATAATCCAGTACAGACCCAAGATTATAAGTTAACCATCTTTCAACCAGGGTTGAATGCTGTGATCACCACACCTAGCGATAATCAAATCATTAATTTAAATCAACAAATAACCATTAGTGCCAGTAGTTCACAAAATGCAACACTTGACCTCACTGTCAATAATACAAGTATTGCTAATGTAAACGATCAACAAAACCTGAGCGTACCTTTTACTTTCGATACCGCTGGAACCTATGAAATTGTTTTTACTGCAGACACAGGTAATGATGTGGTTACAGATCGAGTGCAAGTATTTGTTCCTGCGGCAACTCAGACGGAGGTTAGACCTGCCGGTTTAAAAAATGGCGTGAACGAGAATGCAGATGGTAGTGTTACTTTCCTTCTAGCGGCTCCTGCCAAATCGAGTGCACTACTTATCTCTAGCTTTACAAATTGGAGACCAACGCTAGCAACTCAATTGAAGAAGGATGGAGACTACTTCTGGGTAACAGTGCCTGCCAATAATTTTGTGGCAAATGAAGAGTTTCTCTATCAATACATCGTTGATGGTACCATAAAAATAGCTGATCCTTTCAGTACAGAAATTTTAGACCCTATAACAGATCAATTCATAAAGGCTGGAAACTATCCTAATTTATCTGCATATCCAATGGGTGAAACCACAGGTGCGATAAGTCTAGCTACTTACTTAGAAACACCGTATCAATGGAACATTACAGATTTTCAAAGACCAGATAACGAGAATTTAGTAATCTATGAATTACTAGTGCGCGATTTTTCTGAAGAAGATAGTTATCAGGCGATTATAGATAACATAGACTATCTCACTAACTTAGGAATAAATGCGGTTGAATTTATGCCTCTCAATGAATTTGGTGGTAATGATAGTTGGGGCTATGATCCAGCTTACCATGGTGCTCTAGATAAAGCTTATGGTACACCTGATAAATTTAAAGAACTTGTTGATTTACTTCACGCTAATGGAATTGCAGTAATTCTCGATGTGGTGTATAACCAAGCCACTGGTAGCAGTCCTTTGGTAAAATTGTGGCCAGACGATAGTGGTAATGGAGCTGGACCAGACAATCCTTATTTAAATACATCAGCACCACATCGTGTACTAGAGTTTTTTGAAGATTTTAATCATGAAAGCCCTTGGACTAAGGAATACGTAAAGCAAACGTTACAGTATTTTCTAGATGAGTTTAATATTGATGGATTTAGATTTGATTTAAGTAAAGGATTTACGCAAACTATAACAAACGGCTTCGGTGATTGGGGAGCTCGTGACGACTCAAGAATAGCGATACTTAATGATTACAAATCTTTTCTACTCGATAATAATGATAGCGACATCTATCTTATACTCGAACACCTTGCAGATTTTGAGGAAGAGCGTATTCTAGCTAATAACGGTTTTATGATGTGGGGAAAGATGACTACGGAATACAAGCAAAACTCTTTGGGCTATTCAGACAATTCTAATCTTTTTAGATCGTATTTTACTTCAAGAAATTTTGATGATCAGCATCTGGTATCCTATGCAGAAAGTCATGATGAGCAGCGTATCATGTTTGAAACGTTGAACTTTGGAAATCCAGATAATTCCTCTTACAATATTCGTTCACTACCAATCGCTTTAGACAGACAAGAAGCCCTCGCTGCAGTACAATACAGCATTCCTGGACCTAAAATGCTGTGGCAATTTGGCGAATTAGGTTATGATATTGACATCGATGAAAACGGGCGTACCGGTAGAAAACCAGTTCCCTTTACTAACGGTTACAGCACTAATGCAGATCGTTTAGACTTATATGAAATAACTAGTGAAATGATTAAACTAAAAGTTAAGTATCCAGAAACCTTTAACAATAGGAATAACTTCTTGGAGCTTAACGGTGGTCTTGTTAAGAGAATAGAGCTTAGAGGTTCTGAATTTGATGCTGTCGTACTTGCGAATTTTGACGTGACGCCTAAGCAAATTTCTCCTAAGTTCACTCAGACCGGTACTTGGTATGATTATTTTGGTGGGACTAGTTTAGATGTGACAGACCAGAATGCAAACATCAACATTCCAGCAGGTGGATATAAAGTTTTTTCTTCAAGAGAACTTAACACCACGGCGAGTACTAATGATAATGATCTTTCAATCATAGATATACAGTTGTATCCTAACCCTACTCGCGATGCTTTCAAGTTTAATGTACCTATGCAAAATGTGATTGTAAGATCAATGACTGGGCAGACGGTTAAAACTTTTGGGAGTAATCAGGAGCGTTATGATGTATCCAATTTAGCATCTGGAATATATATTGTGGAAGCATATGATTTTAAAAACAACCGTTCATCGATTAAATTGGTTAAAAAATAGACTTTATAAGAGGTTTTTGAATCTTTAATTTGTGATTGTCGATAAACAAGGTATATTCGTCGATAGATAAGTAAAACAATCCCTAAAACGTTAGACTTATTTTAAGTAACCTTTACTCTTTTCAACAATTTATATGGTTACAAAACCTGCTTTTCCCAAAGCAGGTTTTTTGTTTTTATTATGATTACAACGTATTGAATGATATACATTTACACCTTAAATTTTATCAAATGAAAACTCTTTTTAAAGTATCGTTTATCGCAGCAGCAATGGTAATATCTTTTGCTTCATGTAGAGAAAATGAAGAAATGACTGCTGAGGAAACTGCGCAGGACATGATTGATAATGGAGACAATGTCGAAGTTAAAGAAGACAAAGTCAAGATTGAAAACAACGACGGTAGCGAGACTAAAATCAAGTACGACGATAACGGTAACGTTGAGAAAATAAAAACCGACGACAACTCTTAATCCCTAAGATGCCCGAGTGGAATTGCCGATTTACTTTTAGTAAATCGGCTTTTTTTATTTGAATAGTTGACGTTCCAATAGAAAAGTCGTCAAAATCACATTGAAGTCTTTCTGAATATCTACGGGAACATATTTAATCCTGTATTGACCGCACTTCACTCTTAATTCTTCAAAATATATAGAGATAGATTCCTTATAGGAGTCTTTGACATTATCTGCATATACGTTGATATATTCTCCAGATTCCACGTCAATAAACCGAGTTGGTCTATTCTCAAAATCAAAATTGATTTCTGTTGCACTATCGTAGGTGTGGAATAACACGACATCATGCTTATTATATTTCAAGTGTCTTAGTGCCTCGAATAATTCCTCTTCCTGGCGATCATTTTGGAACATATCTGTGAATAGAATGATCAAGGATCTTCGTTTGATGTTTTCAGCGATCTCGTGTAGATATTTGTAGGTGTCCGTTGCCTTGAAATTATTCTTCTCAACACTGACGCCATTTAATTGATCCAGCAACATGGTGTGATGGCGCTCACTTCCTTTTTCTGGAGCATAGTACTCATAGGTATCGGAATACACACTTAACCCTACAGCATCCCGTTGTTTTTTCAACAAATTCATAATGCTTGCAGTAGCCAGTGAAGCAAATCCAATTTTATTCAAAGATCCCAACTCCTGACTCTTTACTGCTGGGTAGTGCATGGAAGCACTATTATCCACAATTAAGTGACATCTTAAATTAGTCTCCTCGTCGTATTTTTTGGTGTAGTATTTATCGGTTTTGGCATATAATTTCCAATCGATGTGTCTTGTACTTTCCCCTTGATTGTAGATTTTATGTTCCGCAAACTCTGCGCTGAAACCGTGAAAAGGTGATTTGTGCATACCACTGATATAGCCTTCCACTACCTGGCTAGCCAGTAATGCGAGGTTCTTAAATCCAGAGGTTTTGTTCAGTTCCTGTTGCAGATCCATGTAGTGAAGATAAGGTTTGAAAGTTCCAAGTTCCAAGTTCCAAGTTCCAAGTTCCAAGTTCCAAGTTCCAAGTTCTAAGTTCTAAGTTCTAAGTTCTAAGTTCTAAGTTCTAAGTTCTAAGTTCTAAGTTCTTAAGATGCTTGCTCGAGCATAGCCAAGAGCTATATATTTAAAAAGTTTTGAATGAGTTACTAAAGGTTAACAATCTATCGAGACAGACTAAGAATCTACCTTTCAATTTCAAACAGAAACTTCAGCAATTAGACCTTCACCACCATTTTACCCTTGTTCTTTCCATCAAACAAATCTAGAAATGCCTGTGGGATCTCATCAAATCCTTCTACGATCGTTTCCTCGTGTTTAAGCTTGCCACTTTTTAGCCAGCTGCTTAGTTGCTCAATACCTTCTTCAAAATCTTCCTCAAAATTGCGAACTATGAAGCCTTGCATTTTGAGGCTTTTCTTGACAATCTTGGTTTCCAGTCGTGGTCCTGTAGGTTGTTCTGTTTCATTGTAAAGGGATATTGCACCACAATTGATCACTCTACCAAAACGGTTGATATTTTCCATGGCTGCATCCAGCGTATAACTTCCAACATTGTCAAAATAGACATCTATACCGTCTGGTGCTGCTTTCTTGATTGCAGCTGCCATGTCATCGGTTTTATCGTAGTTGATCGCATCATCAAAACCGAATTCATTCTTGAGCATTTCTACTTTCTCATCAGTTCCTGCGATTCCTATGACTTTACATCCTTTAATTTTACCAATTTGTCCCACAACAGATCCTACCGCACCAGCAGCTCCAGAAACTAGCAACGTCTCGCCTTCTTTGAGCTCTCCTATTCTGGTCAAACCAAAATATGCCGTCAATCCAGTCATTCCCAAAACTCCCAAATAAGCACTTAAAGAGACTTTATCTTTGCTCACCTTGCGTAATCCTTTGCCATTGCTGGTTTGAAATTCCTTCCATTGCAGCATTCCGGTTAGGAAATCACCTTTCTGGAATTTCTCATGTTTGCTCTCCACAACCTCCGCAACTATGGCAGATTGTATGGGTTCATCCAACTTGAAAGGCTCGATATATGATTTCTCATCACGCATGCGGCCGCGCATGTATGGATCTACTGATACATATTTGGTTTCTAGCAAAACCTCTCCATCTTTTGGCGATGGCTTATCTCTCTCGACAAATTCGAAATCAGAGGTTTGTGGCTTTCCTTCGGGTCTATTTTTAAGCAGTATGGTTTTCATCGTTTTTTCTTTTCAAGATATTACGATTAGGGCGAGTTAGCTGCCAGCACTTTCTTAAAACTGGGTTGGTTTTGGTTAAACTATTGTTGGGTAGAAGCACCTTTTAGCTCAACTAAAAGCAATTGATTTGTAGATCAAGATTTTAAATTGTTCCGCTTTCGCGAAAGCGAACTAAACATCAACATCACTGCATAAAAAAAGCCCATCGTTATGATGAGCTTTGAAGTTATAAGGAAAGTGTTATTATTTCAACAACTCATCCAATGCGTCTGTGTAAGCATTTTTAGGAGCAACTCCTACTTGGCGGCCTACTACTTCACCATTCTGGAATACCAAAACGGTTGGGATATTACGTACACCATACTTTGCTGCAAATTCCTGATTTGCATCAACGTCAAGTTTACCTACTACGGCTTTGTCTGTATATTCACTAGAAACCTCATCAATGATAGGACCTACCATACGACATGGTCCACACCAAGCTGCCCAAAAGTCAACCAAAACAGGTTTGTCACTTTTAAGGACTGTTTCTTCAAAATTTGCATCTGTTATTTCTAATGCCATGATTTCTTTATTATTAATTATATTCAAAGTTAGGCAAATCCTACGCCAGTTTTCTTAAACCTATATTAGAGTTGCCTATACAAGTATGCGGTTATGTGATTATGAGCTTTAAATTTAAAACGTAAATAAGATAGTCGATAATCTGAAAGGAAATAAACAGGTAATAAAAATCTATCAAAACAATAATGAATGGTAATATTGAAATGTACAGAACCTTTGTATAATTTAAAACCACCTTTATCATTAAAATAAACGAAAGGCATAAGATGGTGAAATAAGCAAACATACTAATCCAGCCAGTGTATTGATAAAATCTACAACTTGCGCCTTGCGTTAAGAGCTCCACGGAATAAGCAATCAACATAATTGATATAAGCAGCAAGGAAGATTTTACAACTCTACTATCGAATACAAATGATATAGATAAAGTAGCACTTGAGCTTATAGCACAAATAATATAAAAATAATTTAAAAAGGAGTCCGATGGGTCTTCACCACCAAGAGTGTCTAACGTAAAATAGTAAAACCAAAAAACCGAAACCGTTATCATATAAATGATGACAGCATCAAAAAATCGTATGAACAATTTTAAGCTAGTCATTCATATTATTTAATAATGGTTATGATAGGTTATCCTTTAACACCATAATTGATCTCTGCTTCATCCAGCATTGCTAATAGTTCTGCAGTAACGTTGACTTTGTGTAACCTACTGGACATATCTATAGATATTTTCTCCTCATGATCTTTTAGATTAAAGTGCAAACGGTGATCGCCCTTGTGTTTATCCAGTACTTCTTTGAGTAATTCTACTCGTTTCTCCATCAATTCTGCTACATGAAATTCTATGGTCAGGCTTTTGGCCGCTGTTGACATCACATCTTGTAGTTGTTGCATGTGTGTGAATACGATTCTAGGATCTCTAGGCTTACCAGTATTCTTATCTATCCAGCCTTGTTGGATCTTGATTTTCGCATACAAAAATGTGTTAGGAACTATAAAGTGTCTGAACTTCAAATAATCTTCACCAAAGAGTCTAAACTCATAGCTATCATTATAATCTTCCATGATAAAACTTCCCCAACCTTTATTTGCTTTGCTCACAAGATGACGGCATTCCGTAATCACACCGCAAAAGCTTAACTCCTTGTTGACTAAGGATTCCAAGTCTGTCATTACCGACAAATTTGAATTACAGAAAAAATCTATTTCCTTTTTGTAGTCGTCCAATGGGTGTCCAGAAATATAGATTCCCACGACTTCCTTCTCACGTTTGAGTTTTTCCATCGTTCCCCATTCCTCACAAATAGGTAATTGTGGTTCTGGAATCTGCACATCACTCGACTCACCGAATAGGCTAACCTGTGCGCTATTCTCATTCTCCTGAAACTTCTGGGCGTACTTGACCACTTGTTCCAAAAACATCTGACCATTATCTGCCTCATGGAAATACTGCGCTCTATTATCGCCGCCCAAACCGTCAAATCCACCACTCAATGCGAGTGCTTCAAATGATTTTTTATTTGCCGCTCGTAGATCAATACGCTTAGCCATATCAAAAATACTGGTGTAAGGACTTTCTTCTCTATTCTCTATGATCGTCATTACTGCATTGTGACCCAAACCTTTCACAGCTCCCATTCCAAAACGTATCGCTCCTTTTGGGTTCACCGTAAATTTGTAAACCGATTCATTGACATCAGGCCCCATGACTTCCAGTCCCATACGACGGCACTCGTCCATGAACTTAGTCACATCCTTAATCTGGTTCATGTTGTTTGACAATGTTGCTGCCATGAACTCCGCTGGGTAGTTAGCTTTTAAGTAAGCTGTTTGATAGGCAATCCACGCATAGCACGTCGAGTGTGACTTGTTGAATGCATAAGATGCAAAGGCTTCCCAGTCTTTCCAGACTTTTTCCAATATCGTACGATCGTGTCCATTTGCTTCTCCTGCATCCAGAAACTGCGGCTTCATCTTTTGAAGTGTTGCCATTTGCTTTTTACCCATGGCTTTTCTTAAGACATCTGCATCACCTTTGGAGAAGTTGGCTAGTTTTTGAGACAGTAGCATTACCTGCTCTTGGTAAACCGTAATTCCGTAAGTCTCTTTTAAGAACTCTTCCATGGCATCAAGATCATAACTGATCTCTTTACGACCGTGTTTACGATCAATAAATTCAGGAATGTATTCCAGTGGTCCTGGACGATACAATGCGTTCATGGCGATCAAGTCTGCAAACTGCGTAGGCTTAAGTTCACGCATATATTTCTGCATTCCAACACTCTCGTATTGGAAAATCGCGGTCGTCTCACCACGCTGGAACAATTCATATGTTTTATCATCATCCAGCGGAATCGCCTCTATATCCAATTCAATATTGTGTCGATCCTTGATGATGGCAATGGTGTCTTTGATTTGGCTCAAGGTTTTCAAGCCCAAAAAGTCCATTTTCAACAGACCAGCATCTTCCACTACATTATTGTCAAATTGCGTTACATAGAGATCAGAATTCTTTGCCGTGGCTACAGGAACGAAATTGGTCAAATCGTCAGGCGTGATGATTACACCACAAGCATGAACTCCTGTATTGCGCACAGATCCTTCAAGTATTCTAGCCTGCTTCAACATCTCTCCTACGGGATCATCACCTTCGGCGAGGCTGCGTAGTTCACGAACCATGTCTGCATCATCACCTCTAAATTTCCCGCTGATCTCATTGTCTTCCAGTGCAAAGATCTTTTTAAGCTTGGCAAAATCTGGGATAAGTTTTGCAACACGATCAGCATCTTGCAGCGGCAAATCCAGTGCTCTAGCGCAATCCCTAATCGAGGATTTTGCTGCCATGGTACCATAAGTGATTATTTGAGCCACCTGCGATGCACCGTACTTCTCGATGACATAGTCCATCACCTTATAACGGTTCTCATCATCAAAGTCAATATCAATATCAGGCATAGAAACCCGATCCGGGTTCAGGAATCTCTCAAAAAGTAGATCGTAGTGGATAGGATCTACATTGGTGATTTTTAAACAGTATGCTACGGCACTACCTGCGGCAGATCCACGACCTGGTCCTACCGCCACGTCCATTTCTCTGGCTGCTTTAATAAAGTCCCATGTGATCAAGAAATAACCTGGATAACCGGTTTTAGCAATAACCGAAAGTTCAAAATCTAGTCGCTCTCTAATCTCATCGCTAAAATCTTCACCGTATCGCAAAGCCGCACCTTCATAAGTCAGATGTCTTAGATAGGCGTTTTCTCCATTCTTGGTTTTATTAATCACATCATCAGGATCCACAAACTCTTGCGGGATCTTAAATGCAGGCAACAATACGTCACGAGCCAGCTCGTAAGCTTCTACCTTATCAACAACTTCCTTCACATTCAATATCGCCTGTGGCAAGTCCTTGAAAAGCTGCTTCATCTCACCGCTGGATTTGAAGTAATATTCCTGATTAGGCAATCCATAGCGATAGCCACGACCGCGACCTATAGGTGTGGCCTGTTTTTCATTGTCCTTTACACACAACAATATGTCATGTGCATTGGCATCTGCCTTGTCAATATAATAAGTGTTGTTTGTGGCAACAATTTTTACGTCATGTTTTGAGGCAAGCTCCAGCAATACTTGATTGCATCGCTGCTCATCTTCCTGATCGTGACGCATAACTTCCACATACAAATCTGCACCGAATTGTTCTTTCCACCACAACAAGGCTTCTTCTGCCTGCTTTTCTCCTACGTTGAGAATTTTGGATGGTACTTCACCGTAAAGATTACCAGTCAAAATAATTAGGTCATCCTTATACTGCTCTACCAGTTTTCTATCAATTCTGGGAACGTAATAGAATCCATCCGTATAGGCTTTACTGGCCATTTTGGCGAGGTTGTGATACCCGTTTTTGTTTTTGGCGAGCATGACAATCTGATAGCCGTTATCCTTAACCGACTTATCATTCATGTCCTCGCAAACCTGAAACTCGCAACCTATAATAGGTTTGATAGGTTTAAGACGCGATTCTTCATCGCCTGCGATGCTAGCATTATGAGCCTTAACAGCTTTTACGAAATGGAAAGCTCCCATCATGTTAGCATGGTCTGTCATTGCGACGGCAGGCATGTCATTTGCTGCGGCGGCCTGAACTAGATCTTGAACACTAGCCGTGGATTGTAAAATGGAAAACTGACTGTGGTTGTGCAAATGAGCAAATGGCACATCGCTCAATTCGTCCAGATTTTCCTTTATTTCTGCTTTTGAAATTTCTGGCTCATCGTTGGAAACCAGTTTCGCCGAAGCCTCTTTTAGGTTCGTATGCTCAATTCCTTCAGGTTGTATGGTGGAAGGATTGCTTTCGCGAAAGCGAACTAAATAATCTGCATCCTGCTTTAATTGGGCAACACTATATTGTTGCAATCTTACCAATTCCAAAAAACAACGCGTAGTTGCCACAACGTCTGCCGTGGCATTGTGCGCTTCTTCAAAAGACTCCTTGAAAAAAAACTCGTGTAACTCGCCTAGCTTAGGTAGCTTAAATTTCCCATATCTACCACCAGGCAGTTGACACAGTTGCGCGGTATGCTCTGTACAAGTATCCAGCACCGGTAACTCCTGAAGGCTATTCTCGATTTGTGCTCGAATGAATTCTGCTCCAGTAACGTTCAAGTCAAATTTGATGTTATGCCCCACGACAAAATTGGTCATTTCCAGAGCATCATTAAATTTCTCTAAAATCTCAACTATAGGGTGACCTTCCTCTTGTGCTAGGGCAGTGGAAATTCCATGGATGCGCTCAGAATCATAGGGAATGTCAAAACCGTCTGGCTGGATCAAGTAATCCTGATGATCTACCAAATTTCCCATATCGTCATGCAACTGCCACGCGATCTGTACCACGCGAGGCCAGTTGTCAGTTTCTGTTATAGGAGCTTTATAATCTTTAGGAAGTCCAGTGGTTTCAGTATCAAAGATTAAGTACATATGGCTGTGTGGCGTTTGATTATTAATTTACAAATAACTGATTATCTGTAATTTGAATTGTCAAAATTGAAAAATTCGGGAAGTTTAAATATAGGGCAAATGCAGGTTTCTTTACGAGACACTTATTCACAACTGGATAAGATTTATGCACAAAAAATCCCGTCTCAAAAATTGAGACGAGATTTTAAGTAGAGTAGTTAACTATTTCTAGTGTGTTGCTTCCATCACATTGACATTATTTAATGTCTCTTGAATACGATTTCTATGATTTGTTAGAATCGTTTTTGTGGATGCGGGCAAATCTGTATCATTAATGATCTCATTATATTCCTCTACCGCTTTTTTCTCTCCACGAATGGCTTCTTCTAGAATCGCCTCTTCCTTATTATTGGAAAATGTGGATTTAATATTCATCCATGTGCGGTGCATATCTCCTTTCACACTTGTCCCTTTATCTGGCTCTTGTCCCCAAGTTTTCATTTCAGTTTTTAATTCATGCCCGAAATTGTATCTTTCTTTTTGTTGGGTATCAAAAAAATTTTCTAATCTAGAATTGTTTACTTTTTCCTTAGCTAGTTTGTATCCAGCTTCAGCATCATAATTCTTTTCTAGTAGTTCGTTTAGTTTATTTCCTATTTTGTCTGTGTAGTTCATAATATTAGTTTGTATGGTTTTAATTAGTAATACTTTAATATAACACAACAACAAGGTCAAAACACACTGATTACCATTAGTTTAAGTCAATCTTATACTGATTTTAACCTTATACCATTGGTGAAAGGATGAAAGTTAATTTATTTAACAATTGTGAATGGTTCTGTTATCACTCCATAAAAAAACCCATGTCATTTAATAGACATGGGTTTTGTTTTTAGTGGAAAAATCTAGTTACCTGATTAGTTTACCAAGTCTTCTCCAATGACTTCACATTTGTCAAAGCGCTCTGGATATTATCTCTGTGCTTTGTCAATACACCTTTTGTAGAAGGTGGCAATGTGCTGTCGTTAATGATCTCGTTATACTCTTCAATAGCAGATTTCTCACCACGTATAGCTTCTTCAAGAATGCTGTCTGCACTGTTTGCAGAAAATGTGGATTTAATATTCATCCATGCACGGTGTGCATCACCCGCTAGACTCGTTCCCTTATCTGGCTCTTGGCCAAAGCTTTTAAGCTCTGCCTTCAATTCATGTCCAAAGTTGTAACGCTCCTGCGCCTGCTTCCCGAAGAAATCCTTCAACACAGTATTATCAACTTGATCCTTTGCAGTTTTGTAACCTGCCTCTGCATCGTAGTTCTTTTCTAACAATGCATTTAATTTTTTTCCTACTTCATCTGTATAGCTCATGATAGTTTGTTTTAGTTATTAATTATGACCCTAATTTACTATTACGTGAGTTGTTTCGTACAGTTGTTGGGATTGGTTTGGCTTAAGTTTAGGTCGGCATTAACTATTTGAGATCTGGTTCAAATCATATAAAGAGTTCGTGACTTTTCAAATAAAGCTCTCTTTAATAGGGCTTTTAAGAAATAGACACTCATGAGATTTCTACTGATCCTCAGGCAGATAAAAAGTAAGATGAATTGCAGGCCGTTTTCTGGTTTTTATTACGAACCAAACTAACGTTTTTGTGTAGTTGAGATTATGAAAGTGACGCTTTCGCGAAAGCGTATACCATTAAAATCATTTTAACACCGACCAACTTATGCAGGATTCAGGCGTAGGAAACAGATTACTTTTAGTCACTTTTTTCAGCCTGCTTGTGCTCTTAAATCAATGTTAATAACCATGTGAAGAAAGCAACCCGATTTGACTAAAATTTCCTGTTATCTATTCCGACTTTTAAATATCACAAGTAACATAAAGTTTGGTCATGGAAATTACACAAATCAGAAAAAGAGACTTTAGCGTTAAACCCTTTGATCTCAACAATATAACAAACGCGGTGTTCAAGGCATTGAGCGCTGTGAATTCTGGGACAAAAGAAGACGCGCAAAATGTCGCATTAGCCGTTTACAAAACCTTGATGAAAAGGAAGGAAATTGATCCCAATTACATTCCTACCATCGAACAAGTTCAAGACATCGTTGAGAACAAACTCATGGACACTGAGTTTCATGAAGCGGCAAAAGCTTATATCCTATATCGTAATCAACGTGCCATAGAGCGCAAGACTGATATTTTTGAAAAGCGTGTCAACCTAAAGCCATACGAGTACCCACAACTGTATGAATATGTTCCTGCCATAAGACACTCTTATTGGATCCATACCGAGTATAATTTTACTAGTGACATTCAGGATTTCAAATCCAGATTGACACCGCTAGAGCAAAGTGCGATCAAAAACACCATGCTTGCGATTTCACAAATAGAGATTGCTGTCAAGTCGTTCTGGGGTGATTTGTACCACCGCATGCCTAAACCAGAAATAGGCGCTGTAGGTTCCACATTTGCAGAAAGTGAAGTGCGCCATGCAGATGCCTACTCACACTTGATTGAGATTCTAGGGTTGAATGAGGAGTTTAAAAACCTCAAGAAAAAACCTGTCATCATGAAGCGTGTGCAATATCTGGAAACAGCATTGCGCAACTCAAAAGCAGACGATGACCAGAGCTATGCAGAAGCAGTTTTGCTTTTCAGCCTTTTCATCGAGCATGTTTCCCTTTTCTCACAGTTCCTGATCATCATGGGCTTTAACAAGCACAAGAATATGTTGAAGGGAATTTCCAATGTGGTAGAAGCCACTAGTAAGGAAGAGCAAATCCATGGTGACTTTGGTATTGACTTGATCAAAATCTTACGTGACGAGAAGCCAGAATGGTTTACAGAAGAGTACCATGAGCGCATCAAGCAAATGTGTATCAAATCCTTTGAGTCAGAAAGTGCTCTTGTGGACTGGATATTTGAAGAAGGAGAACTGGACTTCCTGCCTAAAGCGGTAGTAAACGAGTTTATCAAAAACCGATTTAATAATTCACTTGCCAGTATAGGCATTGACCGTGTGTTTGAAATCGACCAAGAACTCATCGCACAAACGGAATGGTTTGACGATGAAATTATTGCAACAAAACATGGAGACTTCTTTGTGAAGCGATCCATCAACTATACCAAGAGAGCCCAAAGTGTAACCAAAGACGACCTATTTTAATTATGAAAGAACAGAATACCACGACAAGAGAACAACAAGAATTAAAAGTTGATGCCAATCAAAAACTGGTAGACGCCAGAAAAGAAGCACTTAATACCGCAAAACCTAAACAGGAAAAAGGTTTTAAATGGCTCAATAAAAATAGTCGCAACTTTCTAGAAGCAGGTTATTTGACACCAGGTGCGACACCAGAAGGTCGCATAAGAGAAATCGCAGAACGTGCAGAAACGATCTTGGGAATTCCAGGATATGCAGATAAATTCTTCGGTTATATGAGTGAAGGGTTTTACTCGCTGGCATCGCCAGTGTGGTCCAACTTTGGGAAGCGTCGTGGCTTGCCTATCAGTTGTTTTGGTTCTCATATCGATGACGATATAGGTAATATTCTTTATTCTCAATCTGAGGTTGGGATGATGTCTAAGCTAGGAGGTGGTACTTCAGGTTACTTTGGAAAGATTCGTCACCGTGGTGCTGCGATAAAGAACAATGGTGAAGCCTCTGGTGCAGTTCATATCATGAGATTGTTTGAATCAATGGTAGATGTGGTAAGTCAAGGTAGCGTACGTCGTGGACGCTTCTCACCATACCTTCCAGTAGAACATCCAGATATTAACGAGTTCCTAGAAATTGGAACTGAAGGAAATCCTATTCAAGAGTTGACTCACGGTGTGACGGTGACTAATGCATGGATGGAAGATATGATCGCAGGCGATGAGAAAAAACGTACCATCTGGGCACGTGTACTGCAATCTCGTGGTGAAATGGGCTATCCTTACATCTTCTTTACAGACAACGCAAACAACAACGCTGCAGACGTCTATCAGGACAAAAAGATGCCTATCTATGCAAGTAACTTGTGTACAGAAATCATGTTACCATCGAGTGATGAGTATTCATTCGTTTGTGTACTGTCCAGTATAAACTTGTTACACTACGATAAGTGGAAGGACACAGATGCAGTAGAAACAATGGTTTACTTCCTTGATGCTGTGATTACAGAATTCTTGGAAAAACTGGAAGCTTACCGTGATTCTGATAAACTGGATGATCGTCAGACGTTCTTATTTATGGAGCGTGCCTACAATTTTGCTAAGGACAACCGTTCCTTAGGATTGGGAGCACTGGGATGGCACTCGCTGTTGCAGTCAAGAAAACTACCCTTCAATAGTCAGGAAGCTTTCAATTTAAATAGCGAGATATTCAAGGCGCTTAAAGACAAGAGTTACAAAGCAAGTGAAGAGTTGGCGCAAAAATTCGGTGAGCCGGAATTGCTTAAGGGCTACGGTCGTAGAAATGCAACACTTAACGCTGTGGCACCAACCACATCCAGTGCATTTATTTTAGGTCAGGTTTCTCAAGGTATTGAGCCTATCTGGTCCAATATTTATGTGAAGGACATTGCCAAAATCAAAACTACTATCAAAAATCCATATCTAGTGGAATTGTTGGAAGAAAAAGGAATGAATACCAAAGAGGTATGGCATGACATACGCAACCATGATGGTAGTGTACAGCATCTTGATTTCTTGACAGATAACGAGAGAGCAGTATTCAAAACATACAGCGAGCTGGATCAAATGGATATTATCTATCAAGCGGCGAACCGTCAGAATCACATTGACCAAGGACAGTCCGTGAACATCATCGTTCACCCAGATATGGCGACTAAAGATGTGAACAAGATCCACATTACTGCATGGAAGTTAGGTTTGAAGTCTTTATATTACCAGCACAGTATGAACGCCGCACAGAAGTTCAAGCAGAAGAAAGAATGTGTAAGCTGCGAGGCTTAAGGATTCTATTTTAATATTGATAAGCCGTCTAGTTATTATAATTAGACGGTTTTTTAATGGGATTGAACTTGAGTTGACCTAGATAATATTGCGTAGCGAAAAGTGCTTTCTTTCGATTTGGGCGTGACCTCGCTATAGCCTCGGTCGGGCTATTCGTTACAATCTTTTATCTCGCTCATAGCTTGATAAAAGGATTTTCACTACTATCCCTCACGCAAAATCCGCAAAGATCTCATTAATATTGTCATGCTGACGTAGGTCAGCATCTCCTGTAATGAAGTTCAGGTGATTGTGCTTTGCAGCTGCACGCTGCGGATTATTTAGTAGGTTCAAGAATTGTCTATGAAGTCAGGAGACGCTGAAATAAATTCAGCGTTACAGAACCAAAGGTGCTGAGCCTATCCATACATACAAACAGCTAGCTTTCTATTAGCTCCCATCTGCTAACTGAGACTGGTAACTGGTAACTAAGACTTATGCGACTTCATTTCCGCAATCTCTTCTAATTCTGCATACCATTTCTTACCGAATTTTCGCGTAAGCGATTCCTTCAAAAATTTATAGACAGGTACACCTAGCTCTTCGCCTAGTGTACAGGCATCATCGCAAATCTGCCATTTGTGATAGTTGACTGCGGTAAAGTCCGTGTATTCTTGAAGTCTAATGGGATACAGATGACAGGAAAGTGGTTTGTAAAACTGAGTGGCTCCATCGCGGTAAGCAGCCTCAATGCCGCAAAGTGCGGTACCATCTTCTTTTAAGGTGGTATAGGCACATTCTTTATTGTTGACTAAGGGAGTTTCCAACTCGCCATTCTCACGCTCGATCCAGGTTCCTTGAGATTCTATCGCCTCAATTCCTTCGGCTCTCAAATAAGGTTTCACTTTTTCATATTCTTTGTCAAGAATATCAAGTTCTTTTTGCTCCAATGGTGCACCAGCTTCTCCCGCGACACAGCAAATACCTTTGCACGCGGTCAGATTACAAACAAAATCCTTATCCAAAACATCATCAGAAACAATGGCTTTCCCTAACTGAAACATAGTCCTATTTTATAGTTGCAAATATACGATGCGATCAAACCAAAGACCAGCTCTTTACAGTCAGTCTAACTTCAGGTTTTAGTAACGTAACTTTAACCTATACACCTGCCAGTCAACCTTTTTAAAGTCAGTACTTTTGCACGCCGAAAAAAGGATTTGTTATGAGTATGGTTCCCGACTTTTTTGCAGTAATTGATTTCAAGGAAATCTTCACGGCTAGCATGATATTATTTGCAGTAATTGATATTGTAGGTAGTATCCCTATCATTGTTGACTTACGTCGCAAAGTGGGCCATATACAGAGTGAAAAAGCCAGTGTCGTTGCGGGAATTTTGATGATCGTTTTCATGTTTATAGGTGAGAGCATGCTTAACCTTATCGGGATAGATGTGAACTCATTTGCAGTAGCAGGAGCTTTTATCATCTTCTTCATTGCTTTAGAAATGATATTAGGAATACAACTGTACAAAGACGACCAGCCAGAAACGGCTGCAATAATTCCCATAGCTTTTCCGTTGATTGCTGGAGCTGGAACCTTGACATCTGTCTTATCCCTAAGGTCAGAATACTACGCCATCAACATTATCGCTGCTATTTTAATCAATATTGTGTTTGTTTACGCTGTATTGAAAAATTCTGGCCGTATTGAAAAAGCTATAGGAAAACAAGGAATCGACGTGGTAAGGAAAATCTTTGGAGTTATCTTGCTTGCGATAGCCGTCAAGTTATTTGCGACTAATATCAAAGAACTATTCTAGTTATGAAATACGTATTCTACGCAATTATGATTCTGGGTATTGCCAGTATCGTTTTTAATGTCTTCAAGCTTGATTTTACCAATCTGTTAGTTGGCGAGAGCCAGATTGCAGTAATCAGTATCATCGCTGCATTGTGCGTTGTTCTGTTAATGGGAATCATGCTTATATCCTATAGAATCAAGGAGCAGCAATAATAGAATTAAGAACTTTTTTGACTCTTGCTCAACTCTAGCAATTTATCAATCATGGGATCTTGAGTGTTGAGGAGTTTAATCTTCAATTCTGTTCCGTAGAGCTGTTCTGCGAGGGAAGCTTTTAAAAGCAGCATCATAAACTCTCTATTGCCAGTCAATCTTAAAGACAAGTTATTACCACTTCGCGCTCTCTGATAAAATTTCAATAACAGAGTTTCTGGAACCTGGTACGAGTCAATGAATTCTTTTTTAGGCATGGACCTCAAGTAATAACCTTCCGTGCGTAAAAACTCGTTAGCCATGCGATCTGCAAAACCTGTTCTCGCAAAATAATCTAGCGTTTGATTTTCATAACCTTTGGGACCTGCAACGAACACGTCAGGAATGATACCGCCGCCGCCATAAACAATCTTGCCGCCAGGAGTTCTATACCTCAGTGAGTCGTTGACTTCGATGTTGGATTTATCCTGCAATTCACCGTTCTCATAGCGTTCCAGATACTCATTGAAATAATCTTCATTACCAGTATTGTACGGTCGTTGAATGCTCCGGCCAGTCGGCGTGTAATATCTTGCGACGGTTAATCTAACCGCGCTACCGTCACCCAGTTGCATTTCCTGCTGAACCAATCCTTTACCAAAACTGCGTCTGCCTATAATGGTTCCCTTATCATTATCCTGCAACGCACCTGCTACAACCTCGCTGGCACTAGCACTGTTCTCATTGATCAATATAAAAACAGGTTTGTCTTCAAAGTCTCCTGAATCAGTGGCATAACTGTTTTTCCTTTTATTGTTTCGGTCTTTTTGAAACAACATTAATTGGTCATCCTTCAAAAATTCATCTGCCATTTCAAGAGCAGATTGTAGAACTCCGCCAGGGTTGTCCCTAAGATCAACTGCTATCTGTTGCGCTCCTTTACGTTTCAATAGATCTATTGCCTGGTTGAATTCCTTGACCGTAGACTCTGCAAAGCGGTTGACTTTGATGTAGCCTAATTTATTGTTCAACATATAAGCTGCATCAACGCTTTGGATAGCAATTTTACCGCGAGTGACTGGAATATTGAATACTGTGCTGTCACCAGGTTTGAGAACTCCTAATGTAATCCTGGAACCAGATTTACCTTTAAGCTCATCTGTTGAAACCTTATTATCGCCGTACAATGGTCGTCCATCTACTGTTAGTATACGGTCACCACTCTTGATTCCAGCTTTCTCGCTGGGACCATCTTTTACGGTGCTCAAAACAGCGATAGTATCTTGATTCACAAAGTACCTAATCCCAATCCCAACAAAATTACCGCGCATGTCATCTGCAACGGCTTCAGCTTGATCTGTGGATATGTAAACAGAATGTGGATCTAGGTTTTGCAAGATGCCATTTACCGTCACATCAACGATACTATCTGTATTGACCTCATCCACATAACGCTGGTCGATGATATCAATAAGTCGGTTTAATTTGCGCTTCTTGAGGTTTCCCGCTGTGGTAAACGTATCATCCATACCATTGACAGACAAGAGATTGCCTATCAAGATCCCTAATCCAAAGAAGATTCCCAGAAATAGTGGATAGTACAGATATTGTTTTTTCATGAATCCAGTTGGTTTATATGCTCTACAACAACGCCTGCTTTTTCAAGGAATTGCAAACCGCTATCATCCTTGTAGGCGTCAAGGTAAACTACACGTTTGATGCCACTTTGATGAATGAGCTTGCTGCATTGCTGGCAAGGCGACATAGTGATATACAATGTCGCTCCAGTGCAAGACTGTGTTGATGCTGCAACCTTCAATATAGCATTAGCCTCTGCATGTAGGACATACCATTTAGTATACCCTTCTTCATCTTCACAAAAGTTCTCAAAACCACTGGGCGTACCGTTATAACCATCGCTTATAATCATGCGATCACGCACTATAAGCGCACCTACTTTGCGTCGCTTACAGTAGGATAGCTGCGCCCATTCTCGAGCCATGCGTAGATAGGCTACATCGTATTTGTGCTGTTTTTCTGGCTTCAAATTAGTTGGTTGTTAAAGTTGGTACCACTAGTCATTTGGTCGTGTGTAGATGGGTTTACTTTTAGTTCGCTTTCGCGAAAGCGAAACAATCATCAACCTCAACGCATTCTACCAGATCCATCTTGCGATTAACATAGGAATTACGATCCCAAGAATAATAGCTGAAATGATCTGCGACCACTCTCGTTTACTAAAACGAAATAACCCAGTAAAGATAAAGTTTAATATCAAGACAATCAGGACGATAACCAGTTGTGCGCCCTCGATTCCCAACGCAAATTCAACTAGCGTCAATAGGACATTATCATCTGTTCCTGAGGCCAGCATGCGAAAAGCGCCAGAAAATCCAAAACCATGAACCAATCCAAAGAAAACGGCTATGATAGCGGTGAGCCACGGTGTGTTGTTCTGGTGCCTGCGACCAGCAGTAAAAATGTTATAAAGCGCCGTAACGGCTATGGTCACTGGGATAAGAAACTCTATATAGGCCGTGGAAAATGAAACCTTTCCAAAAGTGACGAGCAATAACGATATAGTATGACCTATGGTAAAAGCGGTAACCAGCAGCAACAGCTTGCGCCATCCATTAAATAGATATGGAACGGCTAGTAAAATAATAAATAGGATGTGGTCATAAGCCTGTAGGTCAAGCACATGCCAGAAACCTTCCAGAAAGTAAAAAATAAAATTATTCATCAATTGTAATCAACTTGTGTTAAAACGGGAAATATAACAAGAAGGGCGCTCTATTAAAACACCTAACCGATTTATTCCTACCTAAAATCGAAGATTGATTCCTGTATAAAAATTGATGCCTGGAGCAGGTTCGTAGTATCGATTTCCAAAAGCATTGATGCGGACGTTATCAAAATACGATGTATCAAAGAGGTTATTAATACCTCCATTTACCGATAGTTGCAGCTTATCAAATTTAATAGGATATCCTAAATTAATATTTGATATGAAAGCTGACTTCACATTAGTAGCGTTTGCATCGTCAGCAAATAGTTCACCTCGATAGGTATTATTCCATTGAACGGTAAGCTTATTTTCTGCTTGATAAGTGATTCCCAGTGTTGCTAAATGTTCAGGAATTCCTGGTAGTAAATTACCTTGAAAATTTTCGTCATTTAGGGTGTATTCATCATATTCAAAACGAGAATAGGTATATGAGCCATTCAAAGTAAAGGAGTTCGAAACCAGAACATTTCCAGATAGCTCTAGTCCATAGCGATTAGTACTACCAGCGTTCCTGAAAAAAGTGCGATTGGGAAATTGCGCTAGTTCAAAAGGAACTAAATCATCGCTTGTTCTAATATAAAACAAGGCTGCATTCCAATTGAATCTGGCTTTGTTTTGCCTGTATCCTATTTCGTAATTCACGGCTCGCTGCGGGTCAAGATCTGTATTGAACCCGGTACCTCCATTAGGATTTGATGATAATTCAGTAAGTGCAGGTGTCTCAAAGCTGGTAGATACGTTTGAGAAAATGTAAGTGGAATTACCAAGATTGTAGCTCAATCCCAAACTACCACTCCAACTATTCAAGTTTTGCTGACTACTGTTTGCAGCTGTCGTTCGATCATCAGCCTCCAAAGAATTTATATCGTATCGCAATCCACCTTGAATATTCCAGTTCGAGATCTCTAGATTGTCCACCAGATAGAATCCATAAGAATTGAAAGATTCCAGCTGATTAAAGTTTGATTCACCACGTTCACCATTTAAATTGTCAAAACGTTGTCGCTGATCTGCTTGAAAAGCGAGAGCATATCCAAGTTGGATTTTGTTCGAATAATTTGACTCGTTCATTTCATAAGTCAAATAACTTCCATGACCGTAATAGTTACGATACAATTCTACCTGACCGCCATTTTCAAAAGGTAGGTTGTTGTCAAAATCTCTGTAAGAATAAAACGCATACGACTCCAACCCTATTTGCTTCCATAGCTTTTTATAGGAAATTCCAGTTTTGAGTTGGCGTACCTGTTCCCGTCCGTCAAAGGTGAGATTAGCAGATCGTGCCTGTCTTCTATTATCGTTTACTTCTTCAATCGTCAATCCACCGGCATCAAGTGCTATAGGGCTGTCTGTATAATTTAGCTGCAAATTGAGACTGCTAGAATTATCCAAATTAAAATTAGATCTCACATTCAGCTGGTTCGTTTCAAATGCAGATTGATCCCGATAGCCATCTGTAGTTGTTCTAGAACCAGAAATAATAGTCGAACCATTTTTATGTTTGATACCGCCTAGTATATCGAACTTGTTCATATTATAATTTCCTATGGTTGTTCCAGCCTGGATAAACGTACTGTCAACCTTTCTTATGGTATTTATATTGATGACACCGCCAGAAGCATTTCCGTACAACAAAGAAGCTGGTCCTCGCAAGACTTGTAAATCCTCTATAATGGATAAGGTCAAGTTATCCAGCTGGCCTTGACCATCAGGCGTGGTTTCTGGGATTCCATCAACAACTAGTTTGATACCTCGAATCCCAAAAGCTGATCTCGCCCCAAATCCTCTTATAGAAATTCTCAAGTCTTGAGAATAATTATTGGTGCTCAAAACAAAAAGTCCTGGAACACCTTCAAGATATTCATTGAAAGAAAGCTGCTGAAATCGCTGTCTAGAATTGGTAAAGCTTTTGGAATCAATAGAAAATGGAACTGACTCGTCAATATTTTCAATATCTATTACTGGATTGACTTTAATTCTTACGGTTTCCAGGGTATCGATTTGTGCAATAACACTGCAGGAAAACAAAAAGCAAACGATGGTAATAAATAGATTAGAGCGCAAAAAGTGATTGGATTAATTAAAGTTGGCAAGTTAGAATACAGCATTTCCAATTAAATCAATTGACCTTTTATTTAACGGGACTTTTGCGTTCAAGATTGAACCTTGTCAAAAGAGTTATTATGTGGTTAGATTATTTGATGCCCTAAAACAAAATAGCCAAGACATTTTTGTCTTGGCTATTGTACCTCAGGCCGGAATCGAACCGGCACGCCTTGCAGCATTGGATTTTGAATCCAACGTGTCTACCAATTCCACCACTGAGGCATAAAATTGGGATGGCAAAAGTAGCAAATAATATCAATCTGCAATACGATTTATACAGCTTTTTATCTTTGCTCACAGAAATAAGTTTTACATTTGCAGCCTTAAAATCAAGACCCTAAACCGTCACCAATGCCTTATTCAATTTCTGAAGCAAAATTATTTGGTTGTAGACAAAGTATGGATTTAGCAAAATCCATTGCTAAAGAATACGGTGCACAATTGGGTCAAGTGAATTTTACCACCTTTAGTGATGGTGAGTTCCAACCTTCCTTTGAAGAATCCATTCGCGGTCGACGCATCTTTCTGATAGGTTCCACACACCCTAGTAGTGACAACTTAATGGAACTACTATTGATGATTGATGGTGCAAAAAGAGCTAGTGCCAGACACATAACGGCGGTAATACCCTACTTCGGTTGGGCACGTCAGGATCGTAAGGACAAACCACGTGTGCCGATAGGTGCTAAAATGATTGCAAAGATCCTGGAAGCAGCAGGCGCTACACGTATCATAACCATGGATCTTCATGCAGATCAAATTCAAGGATTTTTTGAAAAGCCAGTTGACCATTTATTTGCCTCTTCCCTTTTCATACCTTATTTGAAAAGTTTGAATTTAAGCGATCTTACTATTGCCTCTCCTGATATGGGTGGTTCTAAAAGGGCTTATGCCTATTCTAAAGTACTGGAGAGTGATGTTGTAGTTTGTTATAAGCAACGTCAAAAAGCAAATATCATTTCCCATATGGAATTGATAGGTGATGTAACTGGTAAAAACGTAGTGCTAGTAGATGACATGGTCGACACCGCTGGTACATTGACTAAAGCTGCAGATGTAATGATGGAGCGTGGTGCAAAAAGCGTGAGAGCGATTTGTACACATGCCATTCTTTCTGGAAAGGCTTATGAACGTATCGAGAATTCAAAATTGGTAGAACTGATAGTGACAGATTCGATACCGCTGCGACAAAAAAGTGAAAAAATAAGAGTGTTATCCTGTGCAGGTTTGTTTGCAGGCGTTATGAAAAGCGTCCAGAACAACGAGTCCATAAGCGATAATTTTGTAATGTAATTTCAATTAATAATTAAATAACCCAAAATGAAATCAATCACGATCTCAGGATCTAAAAGAGAAAGCGTGGGCAAAAAGGCAACTAAAGCCCTACGTAATGCTGGATTGGTACCTTGTGTAATCTACGGAGGAGACGAGCCCATACATTTTTCAGCAGAAGAAAAAGCGTTCAAAGACCTTATCTACACTCCAGATGCACATCTAGTAGAAATAGATTTGGGTAGCGACGGTAAATTCAGTGCAATTGCTCAAGATATGCAATGGCACCCAGTAAGAGAACTGCTTTTACATGCAGATTTCTATCAAATTTTTGATGACAAGCCAGTTACCATGGAAGTTCCCGTACGTAGTACAGGTACCGCTCGCGGTGTACTTAATGGTGGTGTTTTGAGAAGAAACCTACGTAAACTACGTGTTAAGGCAATTCCAGGAAACCTACCTGACTTCATTACTATGGATATCTCCAATATGAAGATAGGTCACAAAAAATATGTACGCGATCTAAGAGTGGATGAGTATGAAATCATGCACGCAGATAATATCGTTGTACTTATGGTGAAAAACTCTCGTACAGCAATCGCTGATGAAGAAGAGGAAGAAGAAGTACCGGCAGATGAAGTTCCAGCAACTGAGGTTGATGATGAAGCTGCTGTTAAAGAAGGAACGGACGAGTAAACCAATTCCTGAATATTATACAAGCCGTTCCTGCAATTGCTCGAACGGCTTTTTTATTTTTACCCTATGAAATCCCTTTGGAAAAAATGGTTTGGAAGTTCTGCTTCTGATGATAAACCACAACAAGAAGATCACATGAAAAAATTCCTACTCGTTGGTTTGGGAAATCCTGGAGCAAAGTATGCAGAAACACGTCACAACATAGGCTTCAAAGTGCTTGATCAACTGGCAAATGAGAAAGCAGTCGCCTTTGAGACCCTGAAGTTGGGCGATGTTGCAACAACGACTCACAAAGGTAAAACCATCATCCTGCTCAAGCCCAACACTTTCATGAACTTGTCAGGCAAGGCGATCAAATATTATATGAAGCAGGAAAACATTCCCAAGGAACAGATCCTGGTCATCACAGATGATCTCAACCTAGAATTTGGTACGATACGTATGAAGGGAAAAGGGAGCGACGGTGGTCATAATGGACTTAAAGACACGCAAATACAGCTGAACACACCTAATTACCCGCGATTGCGATTTGGAATTTCTGATGAGTTTTCTAAGGGTAGGCAAGTCGATTATGTACTGGGAGAATGGAATGACGACGAACTCAAGTCACTTCAAGAACGTATAGAAACTGCCGCATCTGCCGCGCTGGCCTTTGTCCATGGCGGTCTTGCAAATGCCATGAACCAATTTAATGGTAAATAGAAGTAAAGTGTGATTGATTTATGTTCCGCTTTCGCGAAAGCGAACTCAAACACCATATTAAAACCATCTTATAAGCTCCATTTATTCCAAACACATTGCCTTATTTTGCAAGATGCGCACAAACTTGAAATTCATTGAACACGTATAAACAAATCGATCAATATAAGGCCAGCAAGAAAGCCGTGGTGACCATCGGGACTTTTGATGGCGTGCATCATGGCCATCAACAGATCTTGCAAAAAGTAGTGGATCGTGCCAAAACAGAGGACTTAACAACGGTTCTACTGACCTTTTTTCCACATCCTAGAATGGTTTTACAACCAGAATACGACCTCAAACTTATCAATACGATCAATGAACGTGTAGATCTAGTGGCAAAAACTGGTGTGGAACACATGATCATCCATCCTTTTTCAAAAGAATTCTCAAGAACATCTGCTCGTGAATATGTAAAAGATATTCTCGTCGATCAACTCAATGCTGCCGTTGTTGTTATAGGTTATGACCATCATTATGGACGTAACAGGAGTGCCAATATCGATAACCTGCGCCAGGATGCAGAAGATTATGGGTTTGAACTGATCGAGATTACAAAGGAAGAAATTGACGAGGTCGCAGTGAGTAGTACTAAAATACGTAGCGCGATCAATGATGGCGAGATACAGATCGCTAATCAATATCTAGGTAGAGCATTTAGCATTCATGGCTCCATCGTCAAAGGCAAACAAATAGGCCGAACTATTAATTACCCAACGGCCAACCTTGATGTAGTAGAAAAATATAAACTCATTCCTAAAATGGGAGTTTATATTACGAGCAGCGTAATTAATGGAAAACGTGTTTATGGAATGACTAACATAGGCAAAAACCCAACTGTATCTGATGCGGACGGTAGCATTACCATAGAGACTTTTTATATAGATTTTGATAAAGATCTTTATGGACAGGAAATGGAGCTGTTCTTTCACAAACGACTTAGGGATGAAGCCAAGTTTAATTCCATGGATGAATTGAAAAAAATAATGGCAACTGACGAGCAAAAGACCAGAGACTATGCGAGTAACGCTTGATCAATGGTTATTTAAGCAAGTAGATAATTCTGCGCTGGTGGCGTTTAGAATAATTTTTGGGTTGCTGCTCGCTTGTGAGGCTTTTGGCTCCATCGCTACTGGGATGGTTAGACGTCAGTTTGTCGAACCTAAATTCACCTTCACTTTTATAGGTTTTGATTTTCTAGAGCCGTTACCAGGAAACTGGATGTATGTTTTCTATTGCGTTATGGGCGTCGCTGGACTCATGGTAATGATAGGATATAAATACCGTATTGCCATAACCTATTACGCTATCACCTGGACGTACGTTTACCTGCTTCAAAAATCCAGTTATAACAATCACTGTTATCTCTTGATGCTACTTAACTACATCATGATATTTTTGCCGGCGCATCGATCAGTATCAGTAGATAGTACTTTGAATCCTAGTATAAAAAGAGAAAGCATGTCTCGCGGGATTTATGTTTTTATAATAGGATTGATATGGATCGTGTATGCCTATGCAACCATTGCCAAGTTCTATCCTGACTGGCTTGATGGTAGTTTCCCGAGGTATTTAATGAGTACTCGAGGCAAGAACTGGGATATTCTCCAATACGAATGGGCTCATGAAGCGATAAAATATTTTGGGTTGACCTTTGACTTATTAATAGTTCCTTTTCTTCTATGGAAAAGGACGCGATGGTTTGCCGTTGCAGCATCTGTATTCTTTCACTTGTTCAATAGCGTGGTGTTTAAGATTGGTATCTTTCCATATATGGCGTTGTCGTTTCTACTCTTCTTCTTTTCCATTCAAAAAGTCCATCAATGGTTCTTATGGAAGAAACCGTTTTACAACAAAGGCGAGATCGTCGTGCCTCAATACCGCAATTTAATTCTGGCTTCAGGAACAATATTTCTTGCAGTAATGTTGCTATTACCTTTAAGGCACTGGACTTTTAAGGATGACGTATTCTGGACAGAAGAAGGTCACCGATTGAGCTGGCGCATGATGTTACGCAGTCGTACCGGCCGCGCCACATTTACTATTGAAGATAAAGCCACAGGTGAGCGATCTAGGGTGAGACTGAAAGACTACCTATCCACTAAACAGGATCGATCTGTACAAAGCAAACCAGACTTTATGTGGCAGTTTGCTCAAAAACTGAAAAAAGAATACGCTGCCGAAGGAAAGGATATTGCCGTTTATGTAGATGCAAAAGTTGGTATTAATGGACGCAGTCCTACACAATTCACAGATCCTACTGTAGATCTTGCTGCCACTTCGTGGAGTCACTTCAAACATCATGAATGGATATTGCCATCACCAGGCTATGATCGACCCATGCCGGTATTCAAGTAAACCAGTGACAATCTGCTATTTTTCCTTGTAGATATAGTAATTTTGATTCTTACATCATAATCATTACCATGTTACAGATTGCAGCCATACGTGAGCATAAAGATGCTTTTGCAAGCGCTCTTAAAAAGAGAAATATTGACGCCGCACCATTGCTTGAAAAAGCGATTGCGATGGATGAAAAACGTCGATCACTTCAAACCGAACTGGACGAAACACTGGCAGAGAGCAATAGATTATCAAAGGAAATAGGGAATCTATTTAAATCTGGAAAAGGCGCAGAAGCTAATGAGCTAAAGGGCAAAACTGGAGATTTAAAAGAAAAATCAAAAGATCTAAACGAACAGCTCAACAATGCTGTGGAGGCTCTTCAATCTATTCTTTATATGATTCCCAACATCCCGCAGGAAAGTGTTCCCGCTGGAAATAGCGATGAAGATAACGAAGTCGTTTCTCAGAATGGTGACATACCACAATTGGTGGACACTGCTCAACCTCACTGGGAACTAGCCAAAAAATACGACATCATAGATTTTGAGCTAGGTAATAAAATTACTGGTGCTGGTTTTCCGGTTTATAAAAGAAAAGGTGCTCGTTTACAACGTGCGCTGATCAACTATTTCTTAGATAAGAATACTGCTGCTGGTTATGAAGAAATGCAGGTACCACATCTTGTGAATGAAGACAGCGGTTTTGGAACTGGACAACTACCAGACAAAGAAGGCCAGATGTATCATGTAGGAATAGATGATCTATACTTAATACCAACTGCAGAAGTTCCTATTACCAACCTTTATCGTGGTGATTTACTGGAGCAAAAAGATCTTCCTATTGCCATGACAGGTTACACACCGTGTTTCCGTCGTGAGGCTGGTAGTTATGGATCTGATGTTCGTGGATTGAATCGACTGCACCAATTTGATAAAGTAGAGATTTTACGCATTGAGCATCCAGATCAAAGCGATAGCGCATTAGACGCGATGGTCGTTCATGTAAAGGGAATTCTGGAAGAACTTGAACTTCCCTATAGAATATTGAGGCTTTGTGGTGGTGACCTTGGCTTTACTTCAACACTTACGTATGACTTTGAAGTATACAGTACGGCTCAAGAAAAATGGCTGGAAGTAAGTAGCGTTTCAAATTTCAAAACTTTCCAAGCCAACCGTTTGAAGCTTAGATATAGAAATGGTAACAATGGCACAGAATTGGCTCATACTCTAAACGGTAGTGCACTCGCATTGCCACGTATCTTAGCTTCGATTCTTGAGAACTTTCAAGAAGAAGAGCACATCAACATTCCAAAAGTGCTCATTCCATATTGCGGATTTGATCGCATCGACTTATAATTTATGAAGTACTTCCTTCTTCTCTGCCTACTACCTTTTGCTTATTTGGGTCAAGCCCAAAACTTGCAATTGGCAGACAACTATGCAGATCAAGGAGAGTATGATAAGGCTTATGCGATTTATGCAAAGGCTTATGCAACTAATGAGAGAAACTTCAACATTCTATTTAGAATGGTTGGATTTCAGCAGCAGTTGGAAAACTATGAACGTGCTGACAGTCTTCTCAACGCTGGTGAACGTGTAGCTTATAACAAACTCTTGTTTCCTGTTGAAAAAGGATACAACGCGAGTCTTCAAGGAAAAGACAGTCTTGCTAGCAACTACTACAAAACGGCCATACAGCAAATTGATTCGATCCCAAGATACGGTTACAATATTGCCCAATCCTTTGAGCGACGTAGTTTGCTTAAAGAGGCGATAGAAAGCTATGAACGCACTATGGCGGTTGATTCTACGATGGATTATAATTTCCAGACCGCACGACTTTATGGAGAGCAAGGTGAGCTAGCTTTTATGTTTGAAAAGTATCTGGATCTCATGGAGAAAAATGAGCAGATCGTACCACGCATTCAAGCGGTCTTTTCCCAATACGTGACAGACGATGCCGCAAACAGCGGAAATCAGGAATTGCGCAAAACGCTACTCTTGCGATTGCGCAAAGAACCAAAATTATTATACAATCAGATTTTGAGCTGGCTGTTTGTGCAGCAAAAGGATTTTAACGCAGCTTTTGTTCAAGAGAAGGCAATCTATAACCGTACCAAGGAAAATATGTTCGGGCTGCAGGATCTTGCAGAAACCGCTCATGACGAACAAGATGATCTAGCCGCAGAAAATATCCTGAACTATATCATAGAAACCAGTCAAGTCGCACGAATTAGATATCTAGCTCAAGTACTACAGCTCAAGATAAAGACTGAAAACGCCCAACTAACGGATTATCCAGCACTCAAAACCGAATACGAATCGTTATTGGAGCAATATGGCGCAGATGAGCAGTCTTTTGTTTTGCAGCTGGATTATGCGAATTTCCTCGCCTTCAAATCTGGTGATTATCAGCAGGCGATTGATCTTTTGAGCAAACTTGAAAAGCAAAACCTGGGAAAATATCAAAAGGCAGAAAGCAAGATGCTACTCGCAGATATTCTCGTGCTGCAGGAGCAATTCAATCGCGCGCTTATCCTATACAGTCAGGTGCAGAATGATTTGCCCAATTCAGAAATCGCTCAGGAATCGCAGTTCAAGGTAGCACGCACGAGTTATTTCCAGGGAGATTTCAAGTGGAGCCTGACTCAACTCAAAGTCCTGCGCGGTGCTACCAGCAAGTTGATCGCAAACGACGCCATGGAACTAAGCTTGACCATAAGCGACCACTCGTTATATGATACGACGTTTGTGGCTTTGAAAGCTTTCGCGAAAGCGGAACTCAAACAATACCAAAACAAAAACCAAGAGGCTTTATCACTCTATCAATCCTTACTGCTAGACCATAAAGGAGACGACATTGAAGACGAGGCTCTATTGCAACAAGCCAGCCTTTTTGAACTTGAAAGGAACTGGCAAAAAGCACAGGAAAACTATAATTCCATCATCAGCAATTTTAGCGATGGGATTCTTGCAGACGATGCCTACTACAGGTTGGGATTGCTGCTGGAAGAACAATTGGGCCTACCAGAAGAGGCTCAAAAAATCTACGAGAAAGTCATCTACAACCATGCAGACAGTATCTTCTTTATCGATGCAAGACGCCGTTATCGCAGGTTGAGAGGTGATTTTGAACCTACCGAAATTTAAGTACATGGTAATTTACAACGTGACCAGTAACATGGCACAATCAATAGAAGAAGAATGGCTGGAATGGACGCGTGAACACATCGCACAGGTGTTGGGAACGGGTTTATTTATGGATGCCAGGTTAACACGAGTTCTTGTTGAAGAGCAAGATGGCAGTAGTACATTTTCTATTCAATACAAGGCTACCAGTCGCGAAGCGCTGGAATTGTATTATGAAAAATATGATGATGCCATGCGTAAAAAAGAAGTTGCCAGATTTGGCGAACAGGTGTTGTCCTTCAGAACAGAATTAGATATGATCGATGAATATCGCGTGACCGGTAACATGAATTAACAGGATAGAAAAAACCAGATTTGGCTAAAAAGCAGTTTAAAAAATATACTACTCAGGATAAGGGCGTTACCGCTAAAAAGCATCTAGGACAGCACTTTCTCAAAGATGAGAATGTCGCCATCCAGATTGCAGATTCATTATCCTATAAAGGTTATGATCAAGTTCTGGAAATAGGTCCTGGAACTGGCGTGCTCACTAAACACATCATTAGAAAAGGGATCAAAGTAACAGCCCTTGAGCTTGACAGTGAGTCCGTGGTTTATTTGAAACACTCGTTTCCAATCGAACACGCTAAAATTGTCACGCCACAAACATTTGAAGTAGTTGAAACGGACTTCTTGCAAAAGGATCTTACAGAGATCTATGGTGATAAGTCCTTTGCAATCATCGGGAATTTCCCTTACAACATCAGTACACAGATTGTTTTCAAAACGGTCGAAAATCGGGATCAGATTCCTGAATTTGGTGGTATGTTCCAGAAGGAAGTTGCACAACGCATCTGCGCTCAACACGGTTCCAAAACGTATGGAATTTTATCGGTTTTGACTCAAGCTTATTATGATGCAGAATATTTGTTTACGGTAGGTCCAGAGGTTTTTGATCCACCACCACGAGTACATAGTGGTGTTTTATCGCTCAAGCGAAAGCCCAATCACGACCAGCTTTCCTGCTCCTATGATAAACTGAGACAAGTTGTAAAACTTGCTTTCAATCAACGCCGCAAGACGTTGAGGAACTCATTAAAGTCCATGGATCTGCCAGACGAGATGAGAGAACGCGACCTTTTCAACTTGCGTCCAGAGCAAATATCAGTCCAGCAGTTTGTGGATCTTACTACTGAGATTGAAGGTTTACCGCAGTAACAGGTAAGTTTCACCAAAGGATTAATTCTTAGTTAAGCCTTGCTCTAAGAAGCATGACTTGATCTATTTTTAGATATGAGGTATTTTTTATTTCTAATCATTTTTTTAATAAGCGCTACTATGGACTCACAAGACTTGAAAAACCATCAATGGAAAAACCGAATTGTATTGGTCTTAAGTAACGATGCAGCTAACGAGCATTACAAAGCTCAAATCGCAGATCTCAAGTCGGTTAAAGAGGAGTGCGCAGAAAGAAAATTAGTCATGTATCAAGTATTACCTAGCGAGGTCAGGCTTCAAAAATTTGATGGATCAAAATCTGAGAAATGGAATGAATCATCTGATTTGTTTAAAGAGTTTATGCAGAAGGATGATGAATTCAAGATGGTGCTTATTGGTCTGGACGGCTCTGTAAAAGAAGAACGCAATGAGCCTATGTCTAGCAAAGAATTATTTGACATTATCGATAGCATGCCCATGCGAGAGCGCGAGATGCGCAAGGACAACTAGCTTTATTATTTGCTGAAGGATGAGCGAGTTCTATAAAAGTTTGAGGTTATCCTTTTTCTTTCTATTTCTTCTCTCAATTCTAGTTTCTACTTAGTTTAAGTTTCAATTTAGATTTAAGTTTTTCACAGCCACTATCTTTACTATTATGGATGCAAGAATTTATGATGTATTGATTATTGGTGCAGGGCCAATTGGTATTGCCTGTGCGTTAGAAGCTAAAAAGGCTGGATTAGATTATGCGGTCATTGAAAAGGGACCGATCGTGAATTCGCTTTACCACTATCCTACTAACATGCATTTCTTTTCTACCAGCGAGAAGCTAGAAATTGATGAGATCCCTTTTATTTCCAAAGAAGCAAAACCCAGCAAGCAGGAAGCGCTGGAATATTACCGACGCATAGCGACCTCTAACAAATTGAATATTTCGCTATTTGAAAAGGTATTGAAAGTCAATAAAAAAGATCTTTTTGAAGTCATAACTGATAAAGGTAAATGGTACAGCGACCGCATTATTATTGCAACAGGATTCTACGACATTCCCAACAAACTAAAATTGCCTGGCGAAGATCTCGCCAAAGTAACCCACTACTATGATGATCCACACTTATATGCTTTTCAAAAAGTTGCCGTTGTTGGAGCTAGCAACAGTGCTGTAGATGCAGCTTTGGAAATATATCGTAAAGGTGGTGACGTTACCATGATCGTTAGAGGTAAGTCCATAGGCGACCGAGTCAAATACTGGGTGAAACCAGATATCGAAAACAGAATCAAAGAAGGTAGCATCAAAGCCTATTTTAATTCCGAAATCACTGAGATTAAATTGGATGAGATCACCATCTCCCAAAACGGAGAATCCGTTGATCTAGAAAATGATTTTGTTGTCGCATTGACGGGTTACAAACCCAACTTTGCTTTTCTCACTATGATGGGAATCGACCTTCAGGGCGATAAAATGATTCCAGCTTATGATGAAGACACCATGGAAACCAATGTAGAAAATGTTTATCTAGCTGGTGTGATATGTGGCGGTAGGGAAACCCACAAATGGTTTATAGAAAATAGCCGCGTTCATGCAACGATGATTATAGATGATATTAAATCAAAATTAAAGCAACTGGCTTGATAGGGATCTCGCTTTCGCGAAAGCGAAAACCCACTAAACTTCTTGCCATAATTTGACAGAAAAAATCCCAAAAACGTTTTAAGCTTTTAGGATTCAATTTTTATCAACTATAGAAGAAGACTTTTACCTCGCAGTATAACCACCATCCACGGTATAATAAGATCCGGTCACAAAACTCGCCTGATCACTGCACAACCAATACACTAGGTTAGCCACCTCATCTGGTTTACCCAATCTACCTATGGGATGCTGAGAAACCAAAGCTTCTTTCTGTTCCTTATCTATTTGATCCAACAACGGCGTCTGGATATAGCCGGGACCTACGGCATTGACTCGTACACCTTTCTTGGCATATTCTATTCCGGCAGTTTGCGTCAATCCTACAACAGCATGTTTTGCCATCACATAAGCCACTGATTGTGGCGAGCCTACAGACCCGAGAATACTGGACATGTTCACGATCGCACCACCACCATTTTCTAACATCGCGGGAATTTGCGCTTGACATCCATAAAACACACCGTGCTGATTGATATCGATCACTTTTTCATAGCTTTCCTGAGAATAGTCTGCAGATAGCGCCATCTCACCACCTATTCCTGCATTGTTGATGGCAGCATCTAGACCACCGAATTTCTCGACCGTTTGCTTTACCAACTGCTCACATTCTGATTTTTTGGCGACGTTTGCTTTGATGAAATGGGCCGATCCGCCGTCTTTTTCTATGGCGCTCACCACCTTATTGGATGCGTCTTCATCGATATCAGACACGACCACGTTATAACCTTCTTTACCGAATCTTGTTGCGATTGCTTTTCCCAATCCGCTGGCGGCTCCTGTTACTATTACTGTCTTTTTCATTTTTTATTTCTAAGTTAGAAACAAAACGAACATGTTGCAGTTAAGAATTTTAGAAAATCAAGTTCGTAGTTTTAGTATGAAATAATGGATGAGTTCGCTTTCGCGAAAGCGAACTCCATCCAAATGATTTAAACACATATGAATCTAAAGTATCTTACTTAAGTTCTATTGTGCAGATTTTTGATTGCTCAATAACGCCATAAGATCAGGATCCTGTCCCAACAATACGGACTCGCTATTGATGCGGCCTTCCATAGGTCCATTTTCCAATTTCAAAACGCCGCGTGGGCAAACGGCGCTGCAAATACCACAGCCTACACAACTAGAACGGATGATGTTCTCGCCCTTTTGGGCATAGGCGCGCACGTCAATTCCCATCTCGCAATAGGTGGAGCAATTACCGCAAGAGATACACTGGCCACCATTTGTTGTAATCCTAAATCTAGAAAACATACGCTGTTGAAAGCCCAAAATTGCTGCCATAGGACACCCGAATCGGCACCAAACTCTATTTCCAAAAATGGGGTAAAAACCTGTACCAATGACTCCAGAAAATACAGCGCCAATCAAGAATCCGTACCACTTATTCAATTTCCACGATTCAAAAAGAAACAGTTTACCTGATCCGTCGAGGTACGTAAATAATAGTAACCCAATGACGATCACAAAATAGGCGATTGCGCCTATTTTAGCATCCTTAGCAAGCTGCTCACGACGGAAAAGGAATACCAATCCAAAAATTAAGGTCAGTAAACCCACAACTCCCCAAACGAAGAACTCCTTACTCAACCAGACATTGTCATAGATGACGCTTTCAGTTCCTTTATCAATAAATATATCTTCTTGAGAACGATCCATAGGTAAAAGCGTTGCCTGCTTTTGATCCATGATCTGACTGATGCCTTGACGGTTATTCTCTTCTTTTACCACATCAAATGGAATGGTGATTCCTTCGGTAGATTGTAGTTGTATGGGCTGGTCGTTTTCGGTGCGATCTAGATAGACGACTCTGGATGCTCCAGCTTCTTGAGCGGCAAGAACTACATCGTGAACTGGCTTTTGATCTTGCTCTCCTATGAAGACCACCTTATCGCTAAAGTCATTCCAACTGCCTATACTCAATGCAGATTCATTTCCTTTCAAATAGGAATAAACCACAGCCGTAGTCATAACAACGGAAAACACCACTACACTATGAATCACCCATCGCTCGATGTTCCACGCATATTGTTTTTTATTGGACAACTGACGGAAAGAGTCTCCAGCAGTCTCTGCCAGACCACCGCAACCACACACCCAACTACAATACCAGCGCTTACCGTATTTATAGGTCAGAATAGGCGTGATGACAAAGATGGATGCCACACCAAAAATGAGCATCGCAACACCAAAATTCCCAGCTCCTAAAAACTCATCAATTTTATAACCGTTAAACAGGTCATAATTCAAAGGCCAGATGTTCTTAAAATCATAATACGGCTGATTCAAACTGGTCATGATTTCTGGGATGATAAAAGCAAAGGATGTCTGGAAAAACATCACACTTACCGTACGTATCAACTCATACCTATTGTGACGGTACTTCCACATAAACTTGATACCAAAAGACAGTATCGCTAACGTATAAAGTGTTCCATACACAAACCACTGGCTAGCTGGTCCACCATTCAAAAACTTTGATAAAGGATCGAACAATGCAATAACACCAGTATTATCTCCGTCTTCTACCAGTCCCAAAAATTGCGGATAAAAATAGAGCAACACATAAAATCCAGAAAAAGCCAGTATCGCACACCACGCCCAGAAACCGCGACTAGAAATGGATTTAAACCACACACCGTCATTCTTGATTCCCGCACTTTTGCCTGCATAAGCAGACCATGCAAAACCTACCACTCCAAAAAAGATGCTTCCCAAAGCGATACTCAACCATAGCGTTTTATTGGGAAAACTCACGTTGAAGTTGGCTATGATTAAAATAGCCAACCCGAATAATCCAAATGCGGTAAAGATCTTTTGACCTGCACTTAGGGATTTTGGCGGCTCACCAGTGAGCGACATGTTACGTTGAAATGTGGACATATTTTATGTTGTTAAGGTGTGTATATTTTAAATAAGGACTGTTTGGTTGCGATGATCGATGCACAGATAATTAGGTGATCGAAATAAGTCCAATCATTAGGTGGTTGCCGCTTTGGCAGATTCAAAATCTTTCCTAATGGTTTCAAATGGTCGTCTATAGAACTCTGGATTGAAACAGGATTTGGAAAGATGTTGAACCACATGATCCACAGATTTTTTCTCGGTGAGCCATTGGTCAAAAACCTCGTGCTTCATCCGTATTCCAAAGGTGTTGATCCCGATAAATTCTCTGGATGCGATATCATACTCCATCGTGATCGCGCGTTCGTTTTTCTCATCCTGCCAGTGGTAGTGCTCGTGACCATCTTTAGGGTCGCTCCATACCCAACCGTAGGTTTGATATTCAATATCCATGAATTTAGCACTATTGAACCAGTGCCCTGGATTCCATTCCATGGCATTGCCACATAGAGTTTGTGCTAGTGTCTCACCCATCATACGGCCAGTGTACCACACGGCTTCTACGGGTTTGCGCTCACCAATCGGTTCGCGCTGTTGCGCACAATCTCCTATAGCATAAACATCAAGAACATTTGTTTCAAGTAATCTATTTACAAGAATGCCTTTATCGGTTTCAATACCGCTTGAAGCAAGAAAACCTATTTGCGGTCGTACACCTGCACAAAGTCCAACGAGGTTGCAGTCTATGGTTTCGCCTTTTTTGGTTTTTATCGCGGTAACTCTGCCGTCTTGATCGCCTATAATTTCGTCTAGTTCTTCTTCATGTCGTAAATCAATTCCATGAGATATAATATGATCACTTATCATTGTAGCATCCTGCATGGGTAAAACGCCACTCCAGAAACCTTTTTCCCTGACCAGAAATGTGACTGGGATTTTACGAGTATGCAGCATTTCTGCTAGTTCCACGCCTATGAGTCCGCCACCTATGAGTACAGCACGCTTACACACATCATTATTAGGTGCATTGACTTCAAGTAAATCAAGGTCATTGCGAGTGACCAGTCCTTGCACACCATGCAATTCCTCACCTTTCCAACCAAATTTATTTGGGATACTTCCTGTAGCTATTACGAGTTTGTCATAAGAAAACTGCTCGCCAGATTCTAGGGATAAAATTTTCCCATCTGTATCGACATGCTTCACGTAGGCGCGTTTGAGTTCAATCCTGTTTTTCTCCCAAAACCAATTCTCATAAGGTTGGGTATGCTCAAATTTCATGTGTCCCATATATACGTACATCAGCGCGGTGCGAGAGAAAAAATAATCAGTTTCTGCAGATATAACAGTGATGCGTTTGTTGGAAAACTTGCGCACGTGTCTGGCAAGTGTGATTCCCGCAATTCCATTACCGATGATGACAACGTGTTCCATAGATCGTATTTGGGTAGGTATCGATTAGATGTGTCTTTAAAACTACAATAAATCAAGGTCACTGCAAGTCCTTTAACTATTCTAAAAACCCAGTAAAATACGATGTCTTTGATGAGTGTACCAGATCTTATAATTGGCTTGATTGTTGTAATTTACTAAGGCACAACAATGTGAAACAATCAAATTATGAGTTTAAAATATAGAGTATTAGTGATGTTGTTTTTGGGGAGTTTCGCTTTCGCGAAAGCGCAATTATCTACATTCTCAACCTCAACCAAAGAATTGCTAAATAATCAGGTCACAAATGGTAGTGTTGACTATGCAGCAATCAAAAAAAGCCCGAAGAATCTTGACACAGCTCTTCAATCTTTAGAGAAAATCGATATTGATAAATTGACTAATAATGAGTGTAAAGCTTTGTTGATCAATGCTTACAACATTTTTATCATCAAAGGTGTGGTCGATAATTATCCTACAAAGTCCGTGATGGATGTCCCTAATTTCTTTGATGAAAAAGCCTACCAATTAGGTAACCAAAAAGTGTCATTGAATCAATTGGAAAAGGAAATTCTATTTAAAAGATTCCCAGATGAGAGACTACACTTTGCTCTAGTTTGCGGTGCCGTTAGTTGTCCACCGCTTTCCATGAAACCCTACACGGCAGAAAATGTGGAGTTTATGCTTAAAAAAATTACCAAAGCGGCAGTGAATAATCCAAACTTGGTTAAGCTTGATATGCATGAGAAAAAAGTGTACGCCTCAAAGATTTTTGACTGGTACAAATCAGACTTTACAAAGAACAAAACCTTAATAGAATATATAAATACCTATCGTGAAGACATGATACCTAACGGTTTTACCGTTGATTACATGAATTATGACTGGGCTTTGAATGGTAAGTAGTTTGTTTTGAGTAATTTTATTAAAAGAAGTCTGATGAACACGCAAGAATTAAAAGAAGAATTGATAGTGTTGAGGATGACAAAGTTCTCAAACAAGCTTTGAAAGTCTTGAATGGAGGTTTAGATAGTAAAAAACATATCGATCTTTTCAAAAATGCTGATCGCATCATGAAGGAGAACGAAAATCTATTCAAGAGACTGGCGCAATGATTCTAATTGATAACCTGCTAAAATTAAACTCTTGGATTGTAGAAAAAAGTGCCACTATTTTAGAAAGCATGCTCATTAATAAACCTATGATTGATGGAAATAAATGTAATGGTTGGGTGTTGATGAGATCCTTACTTTTCAATAAAAGTTATAAGATCAAAGGAGCTAGAAACCTGAAATACGACTTCACCATTCAGGATGCAGAAGGCAAACTAAACACTAACCAAATAAGCGAGTGGATCAAAAGCAATACAACTTCCAATCAAGCATCATGAAAAATCTAATCTCACTATGCCTATTGGGAATTCTACTTACATCCTGCAATGCTCAACCAGAAAAGCAGGAAGTTGCTGAAGTACCTGACCTTATTAAAGGAGTGTCCTTTGTTGCCATGCGCGGCGAGATGACTGACGAGGTGGTCCAGCCCATCAAGAATTACAATGCAAATTTTGTAGCCGTTCATCCCTACGGATTCATGCGCGATCTGGAAAATCCAGCGATCAATCACAACAGCGACCGTCAGTGGTATGGGGAACGTATTGATGGCACCATTCAAAGCATCGAGACCTTTCACAGAAATGGACTCAAGGTGATGCTCAAGCCACAGATCTGGATAGGTCGTGGTAATTACACGGGCACCATTCAGCTACGTAGTGATACGGAATGGAAAATCCTTGAAGACACTTACGAACCTTTCATTTTAGACTTTGCCAAAGTCGCCCAAGAAACCAATACTGAAATATTTTGCATAGGTACAGAGTTGGAATCTTTCGTCGCCGCTCGCCCAGAATACTGGAGTAATCTGATCACAAAGATTCGCTCCATCTATAAAGGAAAACTCACCTATGCCGGCAATTGGGACAGCTACAAGAACGAACCCTTTTGGGATCAACTGGATTATATAGGTGTTGATGCCTATTTTCCCATAAGTGATCAAAAAACACCTGATGTGGAGACCGCGATGGCTGGATGGAAAAAATGGATGGATGAACTGAGCACGCTTTCGCGAAAGCATAATAAAAAAATCCTTTTTGCAGAATATGGATATGTAAGTGCAGATTATGCAGGTAAAGAGCCATGGCTAACTGCCGATGAGACTCGAGAAAGCAATGAAGAAGCCCAGATGCATTTGCTGCAGGCGCAATATGATTTGGTCTGGAAACAGGACTGGTTTGCCGGTGGTTTTCTCTGGAAACACCATTCCGAAACAGGTAGACGTGGTTTTGTCAAGCGATTCACGCCGCAGGAAAAACTGGCACAGCAAACCGTAAGTGATGCTTATAAATCGCTTTAAGGTTAGGATCTATTGAAGATGTTTGTTTGATCGTATTCGAGCACTTCTTTAAATATCAAATTCTAATATATTGTTCATCAAATCCATAGTAGCTTTTGAAAAAGATAAATCTGAAAATGAAAACATTTTACATATTAATCATCTGTATATTTTTTGCTGCAAGTGGCTTGAATGCTCAGGTGCTTTCCAATAAAAACAATTTTACACACCAAGATACCTTACGCGGCTCTATTACACCAGAACGAGCTTGGTGGGATATTACGTATTACGATTTAGAAGTAAAAGTGGAACCAGATGAAAAATTTATCTCTGGATCTAATATTATTCACTATCAAGTTTTGGAACCTTATCAGACATTGCAAGTGGATCTTCAAGAGCCAATGACAATTTTGAAAGCCGTTCAAAATGGCAAAGAACTAGATGTAGAGCATGACGGCAACGCGCATTTTGTCCAACTAGTGGATGAGCAAATTAAAGACTCTATCAATAGCGTTGAGATCTTTTATGAAGGAACGCCTAGAGAAGCTCGCAATGCTCCTTGGGATGGTGGTTTTTCTTGGAAAAAGGATAAGAACGGTAATCATTTTATAGCAACATCCAACCAAGGATTAGGCGCCAGTGTCTGGTGGCCCAATAAGGATCACATGTATCAGGAAGTGGATAGTATGCGCATCGCGGTAAACGTTCCTAATAAATTGATGAATGTATCAAATGGTAGATTGAAAGGAATCGTACCATTGCTTGATGGAACAACAACATACGTTTGGCAAGTGGAGAACCCGATCAATAATTACGGCGTTAACATCAACATAGGCGACTACGTCAATTTCTCTGAAGTTTATAAAGGTGAGAAAGGCGATCTCGATATGGATTATTATGTGCTCTCCTACAATCTAGAAAAAGCCAAAAAACAATTCAAGGATGCGCCCAGAATGATGGAAGCGTTTGAGCATTGGTTTGGACCTTATCCATTTTATGAAGACAGTTTTAAATTGGTTGAAGTTCCTTATTTGGGAATGGAGCACCAGAGCTCAGTAACCTATGGGAACAACTTTGAAAACGGTTATTTAGGTCGTGATTTATCGGGTACCGGTTGGGGAATGAAATTTGACTTTATCATCATTCACGAAGCAGGACACGAATGGTTTGCTAATAACATCACCAACAAGGATATTGCAGACATGTGGATTCACGAGAGCTTCACCGCATATTCTGAAAACTTGTTTTTGGACTATTACTATGGCAAAGAAGCAAGCGCAGAATACGTGATAGGCACACGCAATAGTATTGCAAATAGAGCTCCAATCATTGGCACATACAACGTGAATAGCGAAGGCAGCGGCGATATGTATTATAAAGGCGCTAATATGTTGCACACCATACGCCAACTAGTGAACGACGACGAGAAATGGCGTCAGATTCTACGCGGACTCAACAAAGAGTTTTATCATCAAACTGTAACCACTGATCAGATTGAAAACTTCTTATCGCAAGAGAGCGGGATGGATTTAAGCAAGATCTTTGATCAGTATTTGCGGGATGTTCGTATTCCCATATTAGAGGTCAAAGCAACAGATACCGGTATCGCGTATCGATGGAACAATGTAGTAGACGGTTTTGACATGCCTGTGGAGATTGAAGTAGACGGTGAAAACCAACGCATTAATCCCACCACAAATTTTCAAGCCTTAGACCTTTATGGCAAAGACGCCGATATAGCTGTTGATATTGATTATTACGTGAAGATGGAAGCTGTTAAAAAATAAAATTTTATGCAACCCATCATCTCAACTACCATCACATTTGTAAAACAACAGCTCAAAAATGCTGAAGGCGGCCACGATTGGTTTCATATCGAGCGTGTATGGAAGAACTCAAAACTCATCGCCAGTAAAGAAGAAGGTGCTGATCTATTGGTCGTAGAACTAGGCGCACTACTCCACGATATAGCTGATTCCAAATTCCACGATGGTGATGAAACCGTTGGTCCCAGAGTGGCAAGAGAATTTTTGGCTAGCGAAAATGTAGATTCTGACATCATCAATCATGTGGTCAAAATCATTGAAAACATATCCTTCAAAGGTGGTAATGTGAATCAGAAGTTCAAAAGTCTGGAACTTGACATTGTTCAGGATGCGGATAGATTGGACGCACTAGGCGCCATAGGTATTGCTCGTACTTTCAATTATGGCGGTTTTAAGAATAGGCCTATTTACGATCCAGCGATCCAACCTGATTTGAATATGGACGTGGATACTTATAAGAAAAGTAATTCACCTACTATAAATCACTTTTACGAAAAGCTTTTGCTTCTCAAAGATCGAATGAATACAGAAACTGGCAAGCAACTCGCTCAAGAGAGACACGAGTTTATGGAACGATTTCTAGTACAGTTCTATGCAGAGTGGACTGGTGAAAAATAATCTTATTTGGTGACGCGCTCCACAGACTCCTGTGGCACACCACACCATTTGAGATAGTACTCATAGATCTCGTCGATACTGGCACCGTGACGCTTTTTCCAATAGATGGTGATGTAGAACCACTGTAGTTTATAAACACCTACTTCTTCATAGCGCCTCGCGCTTGTAGTGAGCCATTTCTGGATCACATGATAGGTATCGATTTCATATAATTTGTTGATCAACAAATAATCCTCATAAATAGGAACTGTGGTATCATAACCACCTATTAGATGATATAACTCTCGGGTGATGTATTGGCTTTGATCACCGCCACGACTAGCCTTCCAGCTAAATCTGGAGAACCAACCTATGATAATCAACCACCAGTGCCAGCTCCTAAATCGCATGCGGAAACATCCAGCAGGTTCACCAGAAGCCACTGCTTTATAAATATGAGAATCAAAACCCTTAGGTGGATGAGAATCTGCATGAAGGAAATAGAACAGATCATGCGATGCAGCTAGTGCACCGTTGTGCAATTGCACACCACGACCTTTTTCAGACTCTACTGCCTTGACATCAAGTTCTGGGAATTTCTTTGAGAATCTGTTGACTTCTTTGATGGTATTATCGATACTACCACCATCCACAACGATGAATTCCAGCGCATTGGGATCATTAGCACGATCATTGAGTAGTTCCAACAAATTAAAAATCCCGTGCTGTTCGTTTAACACAGGAATAATAATGCTCATCATAGGGTTAAATATACGATGAGCAGTTCAGTATAGTTTTAATATTTTCTACTGTTTATTAAGGGACCAGTCATAATCCTTGTAAGTAACGTTTGCTCCAGCATCAATTTTATTGTTTGCATACTGATTCACATATTCTACTAGCGTCATACCATTAGATGTAAAATCACTGGTATAGAATTTAAAGATGCTGCTCAATTTGGGATTGCTGGATTCACTCAAATCATTTTTGTCAGAATTCACAAATTCAGTCGCTGCACGCTCCATAAGTTCATCAACATTTTTACCGGTATAAGCTGTTCTCAATAGTTTAGGACATGAATAACTGGCGCAATTAATAGCAAAGTGTATTCTAGGATCTCCCATTTTTTGAAGAACGCTCTTCTCAATATCTGCTAGCGAGTATTCATCTCCATTAACATTAATAAATTTCTTGATCCAAACCTGACCAAAAGGCCCTTTGATATCCTGAATGCTTCCTGGCATGTCATTGTCAATAATCAAATCTAATGTTGAAGCATTGTATAAATTGATATAATAGGCAAACTGCTCACCAGTCTCCCAATCCTTTCGTGGCGGATTAGTACTCAAATAAGTCAGGTATGATTTAAGTTTTGCCTGCTCTGTAGCCAGTCCTTTATAATCAACAAAACCTGCCTCGTTTACGTATTTCTTGAGCAACGCATCATAATTGGAGTGATCCAACTGGGCTCTGGAAGTTTCTATTTTTTCGCCATTTTGCAACGAGTCGTAGTGTAATCCACCAGAACTCACGCAGGATGCTGCGATTAATAATACGGCTAATAAATATGCAATCTTTTTCATAGTGTAGTTCGCTTTCGCGAAAGCGGAATCATTACCACTTTCAAATTTCACATAAAAGTAGCGGTATCGACAGGCAATACTGCATGGCTTAACAACAGAATAACACTACAGCGTCTCGATCAGTTTCTTGAATAATTGCACCAGTTTTGGCTCTGCTTTTCCAGCAATCTCGATGATCTCTGGAACGCTTATAGGTTGCAAGTTATCAGGATCGCACTCGTCCGTAAGAACGCTTACCGCAATCACGGGAAGTTTCAAATGGTTTGCAACGATGATTTCTGGAACGGTACTCATACCTACAGCGTCTGCACCCAATATTTTGAGCATGCGATATTCTGCGCGGGTTTCCAGTTGCGGTCCAACAACACTAGCATACACGCCTTCATGAAGTTTTATATCATTTTCCTTAGCCAACTTCTTCAAAGTAGCATTCATAGTGGCATCGTATGGAGCACTCATGTCTGTAAAACGATCACCGAATTCACCAATGTTTTTCAACGCCAGCGGGCTGCCACCTTGCAAATTAATATGATCGTCAAGCAACATGAGTTCCCCTTTTTTCATCTCTAGGTTGACCGCTCCAGCAGCATTTGACACCAAAAGATTGTTTATTCCCAAACCATGCATAACACGTATAGGGTAAGTGATGTCCATAAAATCATAACCTTCATACAGGTGGAATCGACCTTGCATGACCACCACTTTTTTACCACCTAGATCTCCATAGATCAATTTACCCGTATGAAACTCAACAGTCGCGAGTGGAAAGGATGGTATATTGTTGTAGTGAGCTACTTTTTGGTTCTCGATCTGATCCACCAATTGGCCTAAACCAGTTCCCAATACAATACCTACTTCAGGGTTTTCAAAACCTTGTTGTTTAAGGTAATCTATAGAGTTGTTCAGTAATTTTCTGCTTAGCATAATTTTAATTTAATAGTATTTGAAAATCAGGATGATCTTTGATATCCTCTTCTGTATCAACATCGTTACGTTCTTCTAGCGTGACGTAATCCAGACCTCTTAAATCTTTAAGTGTTTCCTCTAGGACTGTAGAGGTTCCCCATTCTTTATTCTCAAAAATTCCTTGTGGGATTTTATTCTTGAAACCCAAAAGATAATAACCACCATCAGTCGCAGGACCTATAATCGCATCATTTTCATTGAGCTTTTTGAAAGCATCATCAATTTCCAAAGCACTCAAGTCATACATATCAGATCCTATAATGATCACGCTTTCATGTTTCTCTAGTGCCTGTTCAAAAGCAAACCTCATCCTTGCTCCTAGATCTTCACCTTTTTGTTGGTATTTCTCATAAGCAAGATTATCCCAATCGTCATCTTGATGCACTCGCTCACTGTACCAGACTTGTTTAACGCCATAGATATTCTTTGTGATCGCCCGGGTATGTTCCAGTAAGAATTTATAGATCTCCAGCGCTTTTTCGTCGCCTAGAGTTGCGGCTAGTCGTCGTTTTCCTTTTCCCAGTTCTGGGTTGCGTGTAAATATGATAAGGCAGTTGGTCATGGAATATGGGTTATTTCGTTGTAGCGCTAATAGCTAATTGACAATTTTTATAAAACTAAAGATTGAAAGCTCGCTGGACTACTTTTTAACACGCTTTTCATTTTGCTTGACAAACGCAGCCCAGCCTGAATAACTTTTGCCTACCTCAACCCTACCACTGGAATAGAAATGACACACTGCTGCTGCAAGGCCATCTGTCATGTCTAGATTCTTGGGTAGTTCTTTCAAATTAAGTGTGCTTTTAAGCATCATAGCAACCTGTTCCTTACTAGCGGTTCCTTTTCCTGTAATGGATTGTTTGATGCGACGCGGCGCATATTCTGTTACTGGAATATCTCTGGAAAGTCCAGCAGCCATGGCGACGCCTTGGGCACGTCCCAATTTGAGCATGGATTGAACATTCTTTCCAAAAAAGGGTGCTTCCAGCGCAATTTCATCAGGATGATGTGTGTCGATCAACTCTAAAGTTCGTTCAAAAATCTTGCGCAGTTTGATGTACGGATCCGTAACCTTGCGTAAATCCAGCTCATTCATCTGGATAAAGGACATGGTTTTTCCAGTCACTTTAATAATTCCAAATCCCATAATTGCGGTTCCTGGATCAATGCCTAGAATGATACGTTCTTTTGCCAATTGTTGTAATTTCCAGCCGTGATAGCTGCTTCCCACAAATCTAAGCAATTACTATGGCAGGCCTGCAAGATAGGCGTGGCCTTATTATCAATAGGCTATATCATTTGGTACATTTCCATTGCTGACTTTTCATGGGAACAAACCGTATCCTTTTTTAGTTCGCTTCCATTCTATTTTTGGTTATTGCTGCCTATGTTTTCTCTCTCCAGCTGGATGGTAGAAAGCACAAAATGGCAAGTGCTAGTTAAAGAAATTGAACGAATATCTTTTTCCAGAAGTCTGTACCAAAACTTTACCAGTCAAGCCGCAAGTTTCCTAACACCTTTGCGTGCTGGCGAGTTTGCCTTAAAGGCTTCCTACTTTGAAAAACAGCATCGGAAAAATATTCTTAAGGCAGTTGCTTTTGGAAACGCAAGCCAAATGATAATCACCACAATATTTGGTCTATTAGGATGGTGGTATCTATCTGGTGAACCTTTTTGGATGCTTATCTGCGGCAGCATGATTTTGTTGATAGCTGCTGTTTTAGCGCCATTTTTTCTCAAACGACTTATACTAAATTTTCCTGTATTCAGAACATTATTGTTTTCTGCAGGTCGATATATATTGTTTTCTAGTTCGTGGGTGTTGCTGCTGTCATTCTCTAGTATTGCAAGTTCAATGCTTGTTTTGGCAATGATTACCACCATGTATCTCGCAGTTAGCATCATTCCCAGCATTCAGATTTTTGATCTCGCGATAAAGTGGAGTGTCGCCAGTTTTTTTACTACATCATTAGATATTCCCATGGAAACCATGACTGCGATCGTGGCTGTCATTTGGTTAAACAACACCGTATTACCTGTAGTTTTGGGTAGCCTACTTATACCTTTCCCAAGGTTGCAAAAAATGGTTGTTTCATGAGTTTTGTGGTATTGCTTATCACTTTTGGATACTGTTTGATCCTGTTGGGATTAGCGATGCCAGCATTGAAGTATGTTCCTAATTCGCTTTCGCGAAAGCGAACAAACCATCAGCATTGTTTCTCTATTGTCATTGTTTATCGTAATGAGATGACTGCATTGCCTGCTCTGCTCCAATCCATCAAGAATTTAAATTATCCCAAGGATTTATGTGAGTGGCTGTTTATAAATGATGATTCCAGTGATGGTAGTGAATCACTTATTCAAAAATTTAAGGATGAGAATCCGTTGATTCAGGTGCAGCTTTTAGAGCGTCCAAAGCATAGCGCCAGTGCCAAAAAAGATGGCATCACCGCTGCCATTTCCTGTTGTAAATTCAATCATATCATCACCACAGATGCCGATTGTATTTTACCAAGCAACTGGCTATTAGCATACGATGACCACTATCAAAAATATGCTGATGCACTACTTGTAGCTGGACCGGTACAATTATCTGGCTCTGGTTTTATAGCTGCCATCCAGCAATTGGAAATGATGGCTTTACAAGCTGTAACGGCAGGATCATTTGCCATGCGCCAACCTTTTATGAGCAATGGAGCGAATCTATCTTTTTCAAAAAAGGGCTTTGAACTGGTTGATGGATATGCTGGGAACACACATTTATCCAGTGGAGATGATGTATTTCTCTTAGAAAAACTGGCCGCCGAAGATGTTCTTCAATGCCATTACCTTAAAAATGAAAATGCTATCGTCACCACTCCAACAAAAACTTCCTGGAGAGAAATGATTGAGCAGCGAGCTCGCTGGTCCCGTAAAGGCAGGCATACCAAAAGCCTGTTGAACAAATTAATGGGTGCTCATGTTCTTCTCATGAACCTACTGATTCTATGTATTCCAGTTTTGGTATGGTTTGACTTGATATCCATGAAGCTTGGCATTATCGCTGTGGTTATAAAATTCTTTACTGATGCTTTAGTCTTGGTTGTAGGCAATCAGTTATTGCCATCTGATTGGGCGAAGTACTTTTTTATTCAGTTTTTTATATATCCAGTGGTAGTGGTAGCTATTGCCTTGCGCAGCTTGCGGGATATTAAGTGGCATGGTAGAACTATTGACCAACCTTAGGAGCAACTGGTTGTACTACAATAGGAACTAAAAAAGTAGATGATACTGGTGTGCCTTGTTTTAAGGCACTATCGATTTTGGGAAGATCCTTAAGCTTTTTTTGCAAAACAGAATCGAGATATTTCTTGTCCAGATACACCGCGCAGTGAGAAATGCTGTCATAGGATATATTGCCTTGTTTGCTAACCGTGAACTGAGCCACTAGACTATCCTTTGCTTTGATCTCCATTGATAAGGTGTCTTTAGCAAGTCTCAACTTGATTAATTCATGCAGATTTGAATAGAAACATTCTGATGTGGATGAAAGCTCATCGCAGCCCTTAAATTGTGGATACATATCAACCATGGTGGTATCCACTTGATTAAATCGGTCCGCCGCAATCTGCGCAGCTTCTTGATCCTTCTCTAAATCTGATTTACATGCCGTTATTCCAGCTGCGATGCAGAATAAAGTTGAATACCTAATGATATGTTTGATTGTCTTTATCACTCTTCCACGTTCATGAAGATTTCCTTCTTGAGGTCATTGGCTCGGGCTACAGCAATCTCTGCATAATCGCTTGATGTTCCAAATTTATCGATAAAGCGTTCATAGTATTTTAGAATAGATTTCTTATCCTTAAAATAGCGGTCTGCTGCTACCACCAACTGGTAAGCGGCGATATCGTCTTCCGTATTTTCTTTGACAGCTAATTGCATCGTTTCAAAAGTACCTTTAAAATCTTCTCTAGCTGCCATTATCGACGCCATTTGAAGATATTCTTGAGCTATGGAAGGTCTTTTGTATAGTATGGAATATTCAATAGCGTCCTGTGCTTCATCATATTGCTGTAACCTAAGGTGCGCCTTTGATTTTAAAAAGTATAGGTCAACATCCTTGGGATTGTATTGCTTTAAGAAGATATCAATGTTTTCAATTCCTTTTTCCCATTGGCCATCTTGTACATAACTTATTGCGAGCGTCCTGCGATTGAACTCTGTGTCATTTCCTATTTCAAAAAGTCGCTCTAGATGAACGATAGCTTTTGAATAGATCTTTGCAAAATAGTAAGCCTGTGCAATGAGGCTATTGAATTTGATATCGTTAGGGTTTTCATCCAGTACTTCCTGGCTATATTTTATAGCAAGAGCCGTTTCACTTTTCTTGATTAATAAGGGAACTAGTTCCACTCTTGCACGGCGATAATCAGGATCCATTTTAAGGACATTTTCATAAGCATCCATCGCTGGTTTCTCAGAATTTAACTTCTCCAAGCCTTGTCCTTTAAAAAAGAGATAGGTAGGATTTTCAGGAAACTCTTCATTGAGTTCGCCAAAAATCAACAAGCCTTTAATAAAATCACTACCTCCTAAATACAATCTACCCAATTCGAACCTGGGTCGTATGGCTTCTGGCTCCAACTCTAATCCTTCTTTATAAGACTCGATGGCTTTGTCAGAATCTCCCAAAGCAACATAAACTCGAGCTTTTTTAAAGGCGACTGTGGCAGATAATTCCTCATTGTTGTATGAATTAAGTGCTTCCCGATAATTTCCAATTGCCATCAAGCTATCCGCTTCAAATTCTTGGGCATTGGCCAGATTCAAGTTTGCCAAATAAAGTATAAATAGAATAACGTAGGTTTTCATAGATCTTAATTTAGGCATACTTATTGAACTCTCAAATACCTAAAATACTACATTATGAAAAAAATAATTTTACTTCTAGCTATAGCCGTGGGATTTGCATCGTGTGAAGGCGATCAAGGACCTGCAGGATTTGATGGCCTTGATGGTCTTGATGCAGAGACTGCTTTGATTTTTGAAACTACAGTAGATTTTGCTGCGCCTGATTATTCAGTTCCCGTGAACTACCCTGATAATTTCGAACTTTTTGATACAGATGTAGTTTTGGCATTCATACTTTTTGAAGATGCAGATACTGACGACGGTCGTGTTGTAGATGTGTGGAGAGCGCTACCGCAGACAATATTTAGTGATTTTGGTGACTTCCGTTACAACTATGACTTTACGATTGTAGATGCAAGGTTGTTTATAGATGGACCAGCTTCAACAAATTTTGACAACCTCACTACTGCAGACGTTAACAATCAAACTTTTAGATTTGTTATTCTCCCATCAGAGTTTGCTAGCGATCCTAGACTTGATGTAAATGATTTCAACTCTGTTATGAATATAGCAAACTTGAATTCCAGTGATATTATCCAAATACAGAAGTAAATTCTAATTCGGAACTTAATTTAAAAAGCGACCTATTGGGTCGCTTTTTAAATTAAAGCAAATTCTTCCAGCCATAGTGCGACACCATCTTCTTTGTGATGAGCTGCAATGTATCTCGCTGCATTCTTCACTTCATCCCTACCGTTAGCAACAGCAACACCATAACCAGCGCCCGTAAGCATCTCTGTATCGTTGTAATTATCGCCAAAGGCCGCCACTCCAGACATATCTATATCTGGGTAATTTTGTTTGAGCAACAATTCCAGGGCAGATCTTTTGGATATATTTTTAGGTGAGATTTCTGTGTAGGTATCTTTGGAACGGTATAAATGAACCTGTGAGGAGTATATTTTTTCCGCTTTCGCGAAAGCGGTATTCATACGATCTGCATCGCCCATAAACATAATTTTGTGCGCGCCACCGTCATCCTGCGTATTCTTGAAATATTCTAAGGTAGTTTCCAAATCTTGAATCGTAGGCTCCACACGAGTATTATTTATTTCCCGCAGTGTCCACTGGTCTCTTTCTGTAACAAACCATTCCTTACCACGATACAAACTCACATGAATATCATTTTCCACGCCTATAGCGGCAAGATCCTGAATCACATCAAAAGCAATGCTATCAGTATGGATCACGTTTTCTTCATGCAATACCAGTGCACCATTATAGCAAACGATAGGTGAGCCAATGATGTCCAGAGCATCCTGCAAATAATACATGGCCTGCGGCATGCGTGCGGAAATCAAGATTTTAGGAAGGTCCAACTTTGCAAATACCTCTGCCGTTTTTGCTGATATGAATCTGTTGCCGTCCAGAAGTGTGCCGTCAATGTCTGTTGCTATGAGTTGTATCATTGTGTAAAATTACGGGATAGGTATCAAGCGACACAAGTAAATCAACTTTTTTCAAAAATCATTGATAAGAACTTGGTAGTTTTAAAAAGGTAGGTATATTTGCATCCGCTAAAGCAGAAATGTGATAGCATCGTTCTATAAGAACACGGTCTGGTAGTTCAGCTGGTTAGAATGTCGCCCTGTCACGGCGAAGGTCGCGGGTTCGAATCCCGTCCAGACCGCAATTACTTTAAATAGTAATGCAATTCAAGTTGTGTGTCCCCTAAAACAATTGGGGATTTGAAGGTAATCATAGATTACTTTTTGAGAAGCTTTTCCGAACAGGAGAGGCTTTTTTGTTTTAAGGTAATTCTCTTACCACCTTCAATCAAGGATCAAAAGCTTCGCCTATATTAGAAAATTATGATCCTAGAAATCAGGCTTTGTAGATGGCAGAATTTGCTAATCTATAAATGAATTAGTTCGCAACCATTGCTCACAAGCTTCTGGCCAATTACTGCTAGGTCCATTTTCATCTAAGCCAAAACCATGACCGCCTTTTTGATACAAGTGAATTTCAGAGGGAACATTATTTTCTTGTAAAGCATCAAAATACATGACGCTATTTTCATAAGGAACCGATTTGTCATCCAATGCATGAATTAGAATAGTAGGCGGCGTTTCCTTATTAATTTGATCTTCATTAGAATAAGATTTAACCAATGACTCTTTAGGATCATCTCCAATCAAATTTGATTTGGAGCCCTGATGAGTAAATTCTTCCTTCATGGTAATTACTGGATAAATAAGCATGGCAAAATCTGGCTTACAACTTTGGTTATCTGTTAGTTTATAAACTTCATCCATATAGTGCGTAGAAAGTGTGGAAGCCAGATGTCCACCAGCTGAAAAGCCTATAACACCTAATTTTTTTGATTCAATTCCCCAATCGGCAGCTTGCCTTCTGATTGTTCTCATCGCTTCTTGAGCATCTTGGAGTGGCGCAATAGTCCTATTTTCCATTATTGCGTCTGATGGTAAGCGATACTTGAGAACTACAGCCGTAATTCCTAGGGAGTTTAACCACTGAGCAATATTGGTTCCTTCCTTATGCATGGAAAGATGTTTGTAACCACCACCAGGCAGAATCAAAACGGCAGTTCCATTGGCTACTTCTGGTTTATATATGGACAACGTAGGATTTGTAACCTGACTAGTTTTCACGAGTTGACCATCTTCCATTATAGGAATTTCTTTGTAGTCTGCGTGCTCTTTTGAATTAGGAATACCATTTTGCCAAAGATCCATCTCCATAGTTTGAGCAAATAAATTATGATTAAACACAATCAATATAGTGAGAATTAGGAAGGTCTGGATTGAACGCATTTCAGTTTGCTTTTAGATAATCAATAAGGCTTGGGACCTGTTCTCTTAGTTCCTCAACGGCAAGCGTAGCAACTTGTGTGGAGCCTAAGACAGATAAATGTGTGTCATCTACTTTACCTTCTGGATAATATTCAATTTCGCCTGGAGCGAAATGGAGATACAATTTTTTGGAGTCTTCTATTCCATAAGACTCAACGAGTAACTCGGTTTGATATTGAAGATCAACAAAGGGAACTTGATATTCCGTCGCTACAAGTCGCACTTCTAACGGGTAATTAAAATGCGTGTCTACCAATGTTCCTTCTTCATTGAAATTGCGCCTAACAATGGATGTGAATAAGACAGGTATAGCGCCTCTTGATCTAGAGTCCTCAACAAATTTTATCAAATTTCTACGGTATGCAGTATGCGGATTAGTATAGCGGGAAGAATCATTCACCTTTTGATCATTATGGCCGAATTGGATAAAAACATAATCGCCATCCTTCAAGTTCTCAAGAACAGTTTCCCAGCGACCTTCTGTAATAAAACTGCGAGTGCTTCTACCGTTGACGGCATAATTTTCTAGATGGATATCTCCTGTTAAGAATTGTGGCAACATCTGACCCCAACCACGTTCTGGGTTTTTATCGGGATCGGGTTTATTAGCCATGGTTGAATCGCCTATACTATGAATGGTAATTTTATTTGAAGTCGAATCATTTACCAGAGCAATAGAATAGAAACCCAGTAGCATGATTGCGGCCAATACTATTTTATAAATTTTCATACCAAGCTATTTTCGAAGATTTTTGTTTGTTCCCAAGGACGTTCTCAAGTGTATATTTCTTTGCTTCCGATTTTGATAGTTGTTTTGACCACGGCTCTCTTTTGTCTGGAGCAAAACCTTTGCCTCTATTATTATACTCAGCATAGAAAGCTGTCTTTTCAGCTTCTGGTTTTGACCAGTTATGCCAGCCTTTTGGAAGAATATGACTTCCCATTTCAGTATTTATAAAAACTGTTTTTGCATAAATTCTCCAAGGCCGTCCCAAATAAACCTCGTCCACATCGTCAGCGGCTGTGAGTTTAGAATTTCTAAAGACATAACCATAATCTGCAGATGGATTTGTAGATGCCGCTGTGATATAGGAATTCTTCTTGCTATGGATCTCACAGTTTTCAAATAATGCGGTCGCGCTTCCAAATATGAAATCTGTCGTTCCTTCTATATAACAATCTTTAAAATACTGCTTCCCTTCACCTGAAGCATATAAGGTGTCTTGATTTCCTAACAGCTTGCAGTTAACTATAGCTACCCTATTTGAAGTAATAGATAACGCTACAGCTTGTCCAACATCACCAGCCGAGTTTTCTATGGTAAGATTTTTGGCGGTAAAATCATTTGCTTCTACGCTTAATGTAGGAGTATGAAAAGTACTGTTACGGCCTACACCGATTTTATCGAAATAGTCATTATAGGTAATTATCGTGTTTTCTTTGCTTTCACCTATAAGGTTGATATGAGTATTCCATTCATAGATTTTAACCTTTTCATTGTAGACGCCATTCTTAATAGTAATGGTAATCTTTTCATAAGGAAAGGATTTTGCATTATCAATGGCATCCTGTATCGTGGAATAATCTCCAGTACCATCCTTTGCCACGGTCACATTGAATGGATCTATTGGATTTGCTTTTTTTGCCTTGAGTTTTTCAATGACATTATTCGCTTCCACCCATCGATCATATTTTTTTAAAACTTCCTTGGGTTCATTAGTGTACCATCCATAACCATTCCTGCGCTCAGCTCCTATTTCGTCTAACGAGTATTTCTTGATTCCATCGCGATCACAGAAGAATGGCCTGTTATTTTCCAGTTCCATGAAGCGTGCCCATAAAGGTTTGGCATTTGCATCTTCTACCATCACCTTATTTACAACCTTGCCATTATCATCATACGTTCTTTCTTCACGCAATCCTTCAATTTTTACTCGATTCAACCATGAATGAGCGCTTGCAACAGATTCCATTACGGGAATTGATGGACTGTCAATAGACATGAGCAAGAGAACGATCTTAGCAGACTCCTTACCGCTCAACGATGGTAATTCGTATGCTCTTCCCATAGCTGGCTCTAGTGTCACCTCATCGTGCTGAGCGCACCAACCCGTCAATATACCATCCTGCTTATACTGAGTTTTTAATATGCAGGAAACTCCATTATCAAAAGCTTTCTCAATTCGTTTCAAGGTTTCGTCTGCAGGTTGGATAGAATAAAATCCTGAATCATCTTTTAACTCCTTCAATACATTCATGATATTGACCATGGAATCATCATTGTAAGTGATGTTTGTGGCATAACCTTTCTTTAAAGGGTAGAACTGCGGCCAACCACCATTTGGATATTGGGCTTCCAGCAAATATTCAAGACCTTTAATAAAAGCGGCGCGATATTTCTCGTTGGGCTGTTCCCTATAAATATTTGATAGAAAGAGCATTTCCTGAAAGGTTGCCTCATTATCTGTTGTAACACCTTTAGCGGTTAACTTAAGATCCATTAGCTCCTTTTTTTCATCTGCTGTGAGCGGTTTTTGCATCTGGATGTTTTTAGGCCAGCCACCTATATCTCTTTGATAAAGCAAGACATTCTCTGCCACTTCACGAGCTTCCATAGACGCATACCACTGCGTATCACTATCAGTAACAAGATCCTTCCATGATTTATCCAATATTTGGGCTTGAATACCTTGTACTAGTATCAAACATACTAGTGATATATACATTCTCATAAATTGATGACTTTTTTCTCTTGGTTACTTTTAATTGCGGCCTCGATGACCACAATTACATTGAGTGCTTCTTCTGGTAGAACTGGAACAGGCTGATTATTTCTAATAGAATCATAGATTCCATTATAAAAGGAAGCATAATTTCCAACTTCCGTTGGCACTTTTTCTTTCTTGAATGGTCCATCTTTCAAAACATGTAACAAACCTTGTTCTGAGGCTGGCTCCTTACCCCAATTGATGGTGTTAGGAGCAATCTCTTTTTGAAGTTGCGCTTCTTGAATATCTGCTTTTGACTTAATGAAGGATCCATTTTTACCATTTAGGATATAAGCTGCTTGTGGTTCTTTTACAAAATAACTGGACTTCAAGGTGACAACAAACTCCTTATAATATAGCTTGACGTCAAAATAATCGGCTACTTGTGATTTATCCCTAAAGGCATCAAGATAACCGTAAACTGATGCCGGCATCCCAAACAACACCAACGCTTGATCAATCAAATGCGATCCCAGATCATATAAACTACCAACCCCAAGTGTTGGCTTCTCTTTATGGGTTTTGTAGCTCAAATTGGACTCATATCTGTCATAGTGGAATTCTGCATCTACGAGCTCTCCTAGAACTCCAGAATTGTAAACCCGTTGAACGGTCTTAAAATCACTATCCCATCTTCTATTGTGATAGACTGAGAGCATGACGTGATACTTTGCTGCCAACTCTATTAATTCATGGCATTGATTACCCGTAACCGCAAATGGTTTTTCAATTACCAGATGTTTACCTGCTTCAATGATTTGTTTTGCAAATTCAAAATGGGTAATGTTGGGAGTATTCACAATAATCAGTTCGATACTATCATCCATCAGCAAATCCTCCAGATTTCTTACTGTTTTAATCTTTGGATACTTTTTTACGGCAACATCTTTGTTTCTCTCCCAAACTGCATAAAGCTCAAAGCCAGGATTTGCCTCAATAAAAGGCGCGTGAAATAAATGCCCACTCATGCCATAGGAACATAGAGCTGTTCTGATTTGTTTCATGTTAACGGTAAGTTTCTATGGTTAATCATAATTCAGATTCACACTTAATTTTACTATAAAATGATAAATTGATAGTGTATTACACTCTTTTAGGTAGTTCGCTTTCGCGAAAGCGTGATAGACCAATTTATTTACTTTCAAGTACTACATCATCAATCACTAATGCATATCTGGAATGTAAACTAGGAGTATCTCTGAAAGATTTAATTCGATAAACACTCAGTTACATTAAATATCTTCTAAGGATGATTTTCATTTATAGATAGAAAATCATTTGAAAGCTAAATACTAAGGTAGAAAAAATACACTTACAAATGTAATCGATTGCAATTAATACTTATTTTATCCATTATAATGTCTGTTATAAGAATTAATATAGCTTTAATTTTTTCACGCCATATTTAGAGTACATCATTAAAGTCAATACTATTGCTGTAATAGACGTTACCTGAGATATCAATAATTACAGTCGCACATAATTACCATATTGAAAAAAATTAAGATATAATTTGCATAATTCAAATTAAACGGTACATTTGTGCAATCGATTACATTTAAGTAATCATTTAATTAAATCAGCCTATGGTTTTTAATACAGTTCATTCGTTGTTTTTCAAATCAAAAGAAACAAAATCAAGTCGGTCATCAAAAGGTCTTTTAGGGGCTATACTATTTGTGACATTAATACTATCGGGTAATTCTTTGGCATTTAGTCAAAATATAATAAGTGGTAGTGTTACCGCAGCTGATACTGGAGAGCCTTTGTTAAATGTTACTGTTTTTGTTAAAGGCACAACTATAGGTACGGTGACTGATTTTGATGGTAACTTCTCTTTTGATGCACAGACTGAGAATCCTACACTGGTGTTCTCTTATGTAGGCTATCTAAACAAAGAAATTGTGATAGTTGATCAAACCAATCTTACCGTTAGTTTGGAACCTAGTCAGGAAGCCCTGGATGAGATTGTCATAATAGGTTATGGATCAGTCAAAAAATCTGATCTAACCGGATCTGTAGTATCTATTGGAGGAGAGGCATTGACAAAACAACCTATTTCAAACGTGGCCGAGGCTCTTACAGGACGTCTAGCAGGTGTACAAGTAACCTCTTCTGAAGGATCTCCCGATGCAGAAATAAATCTAAAAGTTCGTGGCGCCGGGTCTTTGACACAGGACAGTTCGCCCTTGATCATAGTGGATGGTTTTCCTATCGCTAGTTTGAATGATATTTCACCAACTGATATTGAGACTATAACAGTTCTGAAAGATGCTTCCTCAACGGCAATCTACGGTTCTCGTGGAGCAAATGGGGTAGTTCTCGTCACCACCAAGAAAGGTCAAACAGGAAAAATAAGTGTTAGCTCAAATGCATACTTTGGGTATAGTAAAATTGCAAATACCATCGATGTTTTGCAACCAGAGGATTTCGTCTTGTGGCAACGTGAGTATGCACTACTAAGAGATCTTCCAGAAACATACGAGCGGTTCTTTGGAGAATGGCAAGATTATGATCAGTACATAGGTTTGAAAGGGAATAACTGGCAAAAACTGGTTTATGGAGAGCAAGGAAAAGTCAATAGTCGGGATCTAGCCATAAGAGGTGGATCTGATAAAATTAATTTTAATTTCAATTATGCACATTTCGATCAAAAAGCTATCCAGATAGGTTCCGATTTTAAAAGAGATAACCTATCGCTTGCATTAAAAAGTAAGGCCCGTGAAAACTTATCCCTTGCATTTACAATACGATATTCTGACACAGAAATAAATGGTGGTGGCGCTAATGAACAGAATGAATTTTCATCTGCAGATGCACGTCTAAGAAATAGTGTAGGATATTCTCCTATTCCTCTTCCAGGTATTACAACTACCAATACTGACGAGGCATTAGCTGGATATCTAGTAAATCCATTAGTTTCAGTTGCAGATAATCAAAGACAACAAAACAGAAGGAACTACAATCTGTTGGGTGGTATAACATGGGAGGTCATTGATAATCTTGAACTGCAATCTGATCTAGGTATCGATTTCAGAAATGATCTGGATTACCGTTTTTATGGACGGTCTACATATTACTCTAATAACATACCAACTGCCGAAAATCAAGGTTTACCATCATTGATCTTATCAGACCGTAAACGTGAATCATTTAGAAACGCAAATACACTTAATTATGACTTCAAAGAGTTTTTGAATAATGACCAGAATCTACAGATATTATTAGGGCAGGAAATCATTATTAATAAAGACACTCGTACGACTACAGAAATTAATGGGTATCCAACTGACTTTACATTTGATAACGCCGTAAGCTTGACCACACAAGGTTCTCCCAATCTGGTAGATAATTTTATAAGTGCAGATGACAAGTTATTATCCTTCTTTGGACGTGCTAATTATAGCTTATTAAACCGCTATCTATTTACTGCAACATTCAGAGCAGATGGATCCAGTAAGTTCGCAAGGGGAAATAGATGGGGTTACTTCCCGTCAGCTGCTATTGCTTGGAAACTGGATCAGGAAGATTTTCTTAATGAAGTAAACTGGATTGAAGCACTAAAATTAAGAGTCAGTTACGGTGCGGTAGGTAACAACAATATTCCTCCCAATCAAGCGGTTCAAACCTTTGAATCAAATGACACCAACTTCCTAAATAACATCAGTGATTACTGGTCGACGTCAAATACACTTTTCAACCCAGACCTAAAATGGGAAACTACTGTAACTCAAAATGCTGGTTTAGATTTTAGTCTATTTAAAGGTCGTTTTTCAGGTACCGCAGAGGTTTACAAAAATGTGACTTCAGATCTTCTCGTACGCTTTCCAACACCGGGAACTGGGTATATAAGTCAGTTCAGAAACTTGGGAGAAATACAAAATACTGGTATTGATCTTACATTAAACTACACTTTGTTTAACGAAGAGAATTACGGTGCTGATCTTTCCTTCAATGTTGGATTCAATACGAATAGACTTAATTCATTAGGAGGCGACCTGCAAAATTTTGGAGAAAATACTAACTGGGCGTCATCTCAAATAAACAATGATTACCTAGTGGAAGTAGGAAAACCTATAGGATTAATGTATGGATACGTAAGTAATGGAAGATATGAAATTGAAGACTTCAATTATGATGCTAACGCAACACAGCCATACACATTGATTGATGGAGTTCCTAGCAATGAAGGAATAGTAGGTACACCAAGACCTGGAAATATGAAATTGAAGGATCTTAATGGCGACGGTATTATAGATGTCGATGATCAAACTTTTATAGGAGATGCAAATCCAGATGCCGTAGGAGGTTTTGTTCTTAATGCAAATGCTTATGGATTTGATCTTACAGCTGCATTCAATTTCAGCATAGGTAATGATGTTTATAATGCAAATAAGATTGAGTTTAGCACCTCAAACCTCAATAGCCAATATCGTAATTTGAGCACGGTACAGGCAGATGGAGTACGCTGGACTAATTTGAACCCAGAAACAGGATTATTAGTACAAGACCCTCAAGAATTAGCAGCGCTTAATGCGAATACCACATTATGGTCTCCATTTTCAGATAGGTTTGTTTTTAGTGACTGGGCAGTTGAAGATGGATCTTTCCTACGTTTAAATACATTGAGTTTAGGTTACACGTTACCAGGTTCCCTTATTTCAGATTACGGTCTCACTAAAATAAGGTTCTACGCCACTGCCAATAATGTATTTATTCTTACTAAATACTCAGGTCTTGATCCAGAGGTTTCAACTCGTAGAAGAACACCTCTAACACCAGGTGTTGACTTCTCTCCATATCCTAGAAGTAGACAAATAGTATTTGGACTTAACCTTAATTTCTAATTAACATTTTATAAAAGATGAAATATATAAAACTTGCTATTGTAATATTTTCCATAAGTCTTTTCAATTCTTGTGAGGATGTTGAAGGGGAATTTTTAGAAGCACCAGCACAATCGTCCTTAGAGGAGTCTGTAATTTTTTCAACTTTTGGACTTGCCAAAGGTGCCGTTGACGGGATACTGGAACCAATGGGACAAACCAACTCTTATCGTGGACGCTTTATACCATTTTATGGTTTCAATACTGATGCAGAAAGAAATTACAATTCTACTCAAGCGAACAATGCCACAGCAGAATTAATGATATATGACGCAGAACCAACTAATCCTCAAATGAATACGGACAATAATGCGTGGGCACAAATGTATCTAGGTATTGAACGTGCCAATATTTGCATCAATGGGCTACGTAGTTTTGGAAATATAGATGAGAATGAAGACTTGGGTCAACTATTAGGAGAGGCATTGACTTATAGAGCTGTTTACTATGCTGACTTAATGAAGGCTTGGGGAGACGTTCCTGCTCGATTTGAACCTATCACTCCAGAAACTTTATACCTGCCAAAAACAAATAGAGATGAAATCTATAAAAGAATCATATCTGATTTAGAAGAGGCTTCACAACTGGTAGCGTGGCCTAACGAGAATTCACTTACAACATCAGTAGAACGTGTAAATAAAGCCTTTGTAAAGTCGCTTAGAGCTAGATTAGCCATGGTTGCTAGCGGCTTCCAGCAATATCCTGATGGTGTGAGAAGATCGAATGACCCAGAACTTTCTGTCAATAACATGTATACACTAGCTCTTGCAGAAGCTGACACCGTTATAAATAGTGGAAGAGTTCAACTGGCACCGACTTTCGAAAGACTATGGAGAGATCTTAATGAAGAAGTCGTAAGCGCTGGTAGAGAATCATTGTGGGAAATACCATTTGCCGCAGGTAGAGGACGTGTACTGTTTTCCTTTGCGGTGAGACATCGTGGAATTGATCAACACACGGCTCAACCTAGAGGCGGTATTGCAGGACCACTGCCTAATCTTTTTTATGACTATAATGAGAATGATACTCGCAGAGATATTACTTGTATTCCATATGAATATGGAACACCTATAGATGGCTTCGCTCAACAAGAACTGGTTGGGTTGAGTACTTGGTATTTTGGAAAATTTCGTTATGAATGGATGAACAGATATGTAACATCTACCAATGACGATGGAGTCAATAAAATCTATATGCGGTATGCAGAAGTACTATTATTAGCAGCTGAAGCTGCTAATGAATTGCAGGGACCAGGAGCAGCTGCACCGTATTTGAAGCAAGTACGTAGAAGAGCCTTTCCATCGTCTATGCAAGCACAACAAGTGGATTCATATGTAGACAATTTAGGTTCTAAACAAGCAATGTTTGATGCGCTTGTTTTGGAAAATAAGTATGAGTTTACAGGTGAGGCAGAGAGAAAGCAAAATCTCATTAGATGGAATTTGCTTGGTGCCAACTTACGAGAAGCTAAGATGAAACTAGCAAACCTTCAAAATCGTTCTGGAGAATACGCTGATGTGCCTACCACTCTTTATTTTAGATATGCAGAGGATAATGAAACTTTGGAGATTTTTGGATTGAATAGAGGCGAAACCCAATCACCAGGACCTGAATTTTCTGAATTTAACTGGACTACATTAGAAGATGTGGATATCAACACCTTATTTAAAGAAGGCGTTGATCCAGACGACCGACAATTCTGGCCTATATGGCAAACCTTTATTGACGGTAGCAACGGTCAACTAGTGAATGATTACGGGTACTAAAAGTTTACAAACAAATAATATGAGTTATTATGATAAATAAAGCCACAAAGGTATTTAGAGTTGTATTGGGAGCAGTGTTGTTTCTTTTAGTAACCACTAATTGTACTGAAGATGAAGATCTAATTACAGAGCTGGATGTATCTCGTGAATTTGCACCTGTCAACGTAAGAGCGCAAATACGAACGCAAACAACGGTAGAGCTTACCTGGAATCCTGATGAGAATGTAAACAATTATCTTGTCGAGATAAGTGAGGATCCCGACTTTGCAACTTTAGTTGAATCTATAGAGACAACAGCAAATGAATTGCCCGTCAGAATCCTGCTTGCAGCAGAAACTCTTTATTATGTGCGAGTACAGGCGATAAGTTCTAGAGGAATCAACAATTCCAATTTTTCTACCGCAGTAATTGCGCAAACACTAACAGAACAAATATTCCTTCCTTCTCAGGATGGCGATATAATGTCTAATCAAGCCTTATTAAGATGGGTGCCAGGTAGTACTGTAACAACTATAATTTTAAACCGCGGTAGTACCGACGCCATAACGAGACAAATCACACCTCAAGAAGTTATTGATGGGATGGCAACTATTACCGGATTGACAGGAGAGACTGACTACACTGCAACTTTACTTAACGGGAATAATATAAGAGGTATTCAAAACTTCACAACAGAAGTTGACAGAAATACAGGAAACGTCATTACTCCAGCAGATGATTTACTACAAAGAATAGCCGATGCTAACCCTGGAGATATACTATTACTTGAAGCTGGCGATTATACAAGTCAAACGGGAACGGTCGTTTTGGATAAGCCACTTACTATAAGAGGTTTATTGAGCTATGATAAACCAATGCTAAGAGTAAGCTTTTCAATCGTAACTGGAGGAACCGACATTAATTTAATAGATCTTGACCTGTCTGGAGATGTTGCTACTGAACTTATAGATACAATACGATATTCTGGTGCTGATGCTTTTGACTCTTTAGTTGTAGATGGTTGCAATGTGCATGATTACAATAGGTCGTTTATAGCCGGTAATGAATCAGGAGCGGTTCTACAATCACTTACGGTAAATAATTGTATAGTTACTGACGTGATTACAACTGGAGGTGATTTTATAGACTTTAGAAATTCTGATGTTTTCAATACATCTGTTACTAACAGCACGTTCAATAATTGTGCTCCAGGACGCGACTTCTTTAGGATTGATGATGCAGGTGACACTACACAAACTGGAATTACCATAAATGTTTTGCTTGAGAATTGTACACTATATGCTGTTTGCAACAACTCGTCCAGAAGAGTCCTATACGTACGATACCAAATGAACGATATAATCGTAAGAAATAATCTAATCACAGATACAGAAGGATATTATTCTAACCAAAGTAGAACTGATGAGAACATTGAATTTTCCAACAATAATTATTTCAATGCGCCTGGCTTCTTTGATCCTACTAACCCAAGATTTGATGGATCTACAACATTCTTTAATTTAGATCCTGCATATCAAGATGCTGAAAACGGAAATTTTAGCGTCTCCAATCAAACGATTATAGATAATAACATAGGTGACCCGAGATGGTTGCGATAAATAAGTTTAGATAATGAGTTAGCAATGAAAAGAGGTATACACTTGATGCATACCTCTTTTTGATTAACAAGATTTATAGCTATACATATTAGATTTCAAAACCCATGAAAAAAATATTCAAAACTAATTTTAGGATTTTATTCTCCTTGCTATTGTTAAGCACTTTTTTATTTAGTTGTAAAACTACAGTGACAGATAAAGGTATACCAACAGATAACTTTGCAGCGGCAGACCTTATCATAAAAAATATAGTTGTACCAAAGTTCCAAAACAAAACGTTTAGCATACTGGATTACGGAGCAGTAGCAGACGGTACAACTGACAATACTGCAGCAATTAAAAATGCCATAGAAAGTTGCAATGCTGCTGGAGGCGGTAAAGTAATTATCCCTGAAGGCAGATTCCTCACTGGAGCTATTTACTTAAAAAGCAATGTCAATCTTCATCTTGAAGATGGGGCCGTTGTCCTTTTTTCTACAGACACTAAAGACTATCTACCACTTGTTCATACTTCTTATGAAGGCCAGGAGTTGATGAACTACTCGCCGCTCATTTATTCCTACTATGAAAAAAATATCGCTATAACTGGTACCGGCACATTTGATGGACAGGCAAGTAATACTAAATGGTGGAATTGGGTAGGCAAAGAAGAATACGGTTATATAGAAGGTGAACCTAAACAAGGTGATGATCATAACCTCCCTAGGTTGTGGGCATTTTCAGATGAAAACAAACCTGTGGAAGAGAGAGTTTTTGGTGAAGGGTATCAACTGCGCCCACAATTTATACAGCCTTTTGGCTGTGAGAATGTACTAATTGAGGGTGTCACGATTTTAAATGCACCATTCTGGGTTATTCACCCTATCAAATCCAATAATGTAACAGTTGATGGAGTAACTATCAATAGCCACGGGCCCAACAATGATGGCTGCGATCCTGAATATGCTAAGAATGTTCACATCACCAATTGTACGTTTGACACAGGTGATGATTGTATCGCGATCAAATCAGGTCGCAACAATGACGGTCGTGTAGTGAATATACCCAGCGAAAACATCGTCGTCGAGAACTGTGACATGAAAGATGGGCATGGCGGTGTAGTTATGGGTAGTGAGATCTCCGCAGGTGTGCGCAACGTTTATGTAAGAAATTGTAAAATGGACAGTCCAGAACTGGATCGAGCGATACGTATCAAAACAAATTCTTTAAGAGGTGGTTTTGTAGAAAATGTATTTGTGAAAGACATTCAGGTAGGAAAAGTGAAAGAGGCGATGCTTAGGATAAACGCCTATTATGGAACTTATGCCAATCAGGAAGGCAATTTCATTCCTTCTATCAAAAACATCCATTTAGAAAATATAACCGTGGAAGATGGCGGTAAATACGGCGTCTTAATTAAAGGGCGCCCAGAAAGTCTTGTGAAAAACGTTACCCTCAAAAACATCACTATCAAAAATGCAGAAACAGATCTATCTGTAGAGAATTCTGAACCTTTGAAATTTGAGAATGTGACTATTAATGGTAAAAAATATTAATCTACAAAGTCGACTTATGAAAAAGATCTTGCTACCAGCTCTGTTTTTAATGATTGCGCTTTCGTGTAAACGAGAAAATCAACAGATTACTTCACAACAAGAGCCAGAACCGGTTCCTTCACTTACCACTTATGCAGAAATTTCAATGAAAGAAGGTGGACATTGGGATGATCGTGAATATATTGATGGCAATTTTGTAAATGTTGATACGCTCAATGTACCGTCAGAACATACAGATCATTCTTGGTTTATAAGATATGAAGGTCCAGGCTGGGAAAATAGTCAAGTTGGATACAGGCTTTATCTAGACTGGCGCAATGCCATCGATATTTTTGGGAAGAAGGTTGACTCGCTCGTGCTACCTTATGTGGGACAGGATGGATTTGACTCCTATCATGAAACGCAACCATGGGGACAGGACATTTTGAAAGCTGGTAAATCCATGGGAATAGGTGGTTATGGCCGCATGATAAACGATACCATTGCACATTTTAGAAATGTAGAAAATACCACTGCAATCGTTCAAAACAATGAAGGAGAATCCATGGTAAATATCACTTATGAAAATTGGAAAACAGGTAATGATAGCATTGACTTAGAAGCAAAATTATCCATTTTCCCGCAAGATAGATTTACTAAAGCTACTTTGAAACCTTCAAAAGAAATTACGGGAATCTGCACTGGTATTGTAAAGTTTGAAAATATTCCTTTACAGAAAAAAGAGGGCAATTCATGGGCCTATATCGCGACCTATGGAAATCAAACGCTGGTAAGTGATGATGATAAATTAGGCATGGCGTTGTTCTATAAAATTGATCAAGTAAATCAACAGCAAGAAGGAATCAATGATCATCTGGTACTTTTCAATCCTACCAGTCAGGAGATCACGTACTACTTTTTAGGGGCGTGGGAACAAGAAACAAACGGTATCAAAAACGAGGCTAAATTTATCGCAGACCTTGACCTGAAACTGAATCAGCTAGAAAACTCCAACTCTTTATAATTCACCCTATGAAATTTAAAACTTTTGCCTCTTTTTTATTTGCAATCGTCTCCATGGTCGGCTGTAAATCCATGGAAGAAAAACCTATGGAAACAGCTAATTCCAATCAAGATATGGAGATGCTGGTTCCCGCCAACTTGAAATGGTCAGAGCGCATGATGTTGTCAGAGATGGAACGTGTACCCAAAGCTTCCATGTTGGATTTTCAAGAAAAACCTCGATGGAGCTATACAAATGGTTTGGTTCTTAGCGCTTGCGCGAAAGTGTATGAGCAAACAGCCAATGAACAATATTATGACTACATCTATAACTATGCAGATGAACTCATTGACAGCACAGGAACCATAGAAACGTATAAATTGTCCAATCAAAACCTAGACATGATTAAGTCTGGTGACGTACTGCTCTACTTATATCCAAAAACGAAGGAAGAACGTTTTCTAATTGCCATGGAAACGCTAGACAGTCAAATGAAATCACAGCCCAAAACCTCTGACGGTGGCTACTGGCACAAGAAAGTATATCCTCATCAAATGTGGCTCGATGGTCTCTACATGGCAGAACCTTTCCATATTAAATATGCACAGGAATACATAGACAATGAAGCTGAAGTTCAGCAAATTTATGACGACGTGGTGTTACAATTTGACCTCATTCAAAAGCACAGCCGTGATGAAAAAACTGGATTGTTGTATCATGGATGGGATGAAAGTAAGGAACAGGAATGGGCCAACAAGGAAACTGGAAACTCACCTCATTTCTGGTCTAGAGCAATGGGCTGGTATGGTATGGCGATGGTAGATGTGCTGGACTTTTTACCAGAAGATCATCCTGGTCACGCTAGAATGGTCACCTACCTCAACCAGTTTGCAGAGGCTATAACTGCCGTACAAGATGAATCTGGTTTGTGGTATCAAGTCATCGATCAAGGAGATCGTGAAGGAAACTATTTAGAAGCTTCAGGAACGTCCATGTTTACTTATGCATTTGCTAAAGGAGTTCGTAAAGGCTACCTGCCACAAAAATATAGACAAGTAGCTGAAAAGGCTTACAAAGGACTCATTGATGATCTAGTAACTGTAGAGGATAACGGCCTTGTAAACCTCAACCAAATATGTGGTGTAGCCGGTTTAGGAGGCAATCCATACAGAGATGGCTCTTACGAATATTACGTGGGAGAAATCATTAGACCCAATGATCCAAAAGGTACCGGACCATTCATTATGGCTAGTTTAGAATTAGACCAGTAGTATGATTAGGAGACTATTTCCCGTATTCATTGGCCTACTCCTGCAAACTAATGTTGTGGCTCAAAATAATGACGCTTATGTTTCCAAGGTTTGGGTGGCAGATCAAGGAAATGGCTTTTACAAGAACCCTATTATTCACGCAGATTATTCTGATCCTGATGTAATAAGAGTAGGTGATGATTTTTTCATGACCTCGTCTAGTTTTAATACCGCGCCAGGTCTTCCCATTTTGCATTCAAAAGATATGGTCAATTGGAAACTGATCAATCACGCTCTGCCTAAAATCGTTCCAGAAGAACACTTCAAAAAACCTCAACATGGTAATGGTGTCTGGGCGCCCAGTATCAGATATCATGAAGACGAATACTACATTTATTGGGGAGATCCAGACTTTGGTATTTACATGGTTAAAACCAAGGATCCATTTTCAAAATGGGACGAACCTATCTTAGTGATGCCTGGAAAAGGATTGATAGATCCATCACCATTATGGGATGACGACGGTACCGCATATCTAGTTCATGCATATGCAGGAAGTCGCGCAGGCGTAAAAAGCCTGTTGACCGTAAATCGTATGAATGCCAGTGGCACAAAAGTCATTGATGAAGGAGTCCATGTTTTTGATGGCCATGAGAACCAAGGTACCATTGAAGGTCCCAAGTTCTATAAGAAAGGAGACTACTATTACATTTTTGCTCCTGCAGGTGGTGTGCAATATGGCTGGCAACTCGTACTGCGATCAAAGAACATTTATGGTCCATATGAAGAAAAGATAGTTCTGGAGCAAGGCAGTACTGATATCAATGGTCCACATCAGGGCGCCTGGATAGAAACTGAGGATGGTGCATCTTGGTTTTATCATTTTCAAGATAAAGATGCCTATGGTCGTGTAGTTCATTTACAACCTATGAAATGGGAAAATGATTGGCCAGTAATGGGAGAAGATTTAGACGGTAATGGTATTGGAGAACCTGTACTCACCTACAAAAAACCTATAGTTAAAAACAATGCCGTAAAAACAACTCCAGTAGAAAGCGATTTCTTCACTAGATTCAACATAGGAAAACAATGGCAATGGAATGCTAATCCAGAAGTAATCTGGCATGCAAAGCTACCTAGCAATGATTATCTAAGGTTGTTTTCCATAAAACCGCCAACATCTTCGGCAAACCTTTGGATGACTCCCAATTTACTTCTGCAAAAATTTCCTGCACCTAGTTTTACCGTAAATACAAAAATTTCATTGCACCCAGAAGAAGCAAGCTCGGGAAAATCAGCAGGTGTAATCATCATGGGAACTGACTATGCCAGCTTGGGCATATCCCATGACCAAAACGGATATTTCATAACCCAATCAGAGACGATTGATGCGATAGGAGAAAAACCAGAGAAAATCAATGAAACCGTTCGTTTGAAATCAAACTCCGCTTATTTCCAAGTCGATGTTATTGCTCCAGAGGCTATTTGTAAATTCAGATATTCTGAGGATGGTAAAACGTTTATTGAAATAGGTAAATCCTTTAAGGCAAAACCAGGTAAATGGATTGGGGCTAAAGTTGGGCTTTATAGCATTAGTACAGAAGAAGCTGCGAGAGGCGGTTATGCAGATGTTGAATACTTTGAGATTGACGAATGACATTTTCAAAAAGTATAATCACCGCAATAGTACTATCATCATTTCTAATTTCTACTGCTCAGGAAGAGGAACCAGAATTCAAACCTTACACCGCAGCTTCAACATTAAAAAAGCTGAGCAAAGATTATCCTTTCATCAATCCAATTGATCCTGTAGACCCTTCTTTAATAAGAAGCAAGGAGTGCAAAGTCTACAAGAAAGTAGATGGTACTAAACTTGAGTTGGACATCTACTTACCTAAAAGTCGCGATCAGGATTTACGCCCAGCCGTTTTGCTGATTCACGGTGGTGGCTGGTTGGTTGGAAGCAGGGAAAATCAGCGAGCAATGGCTAAAAATTTAGCCTCTAATGGATTTGTGGCGATTACTGTATCCTATAGACTAGGATTAGAGACCCCTTATCCTGCTGCTGTACTAGATATCAAAGATGCTGTCAAATGGACAAGAAAACGCGCCAATCGATACGGCGTAGATCCTGATAAAATTGCTATTCTAGGTGCTTCTGCTGGTGCCCAATTAGCAACGCTAGTTGGCGTGACTCCTGATTCCGAACTTTATCTTACAGACACTTCTATCTCAGATCAGGTTCAGGCGATTGTAAATATTGATGGAATTGTCTCTTTCATCCATCCAGAAGCTTCCGCAGAAGGAAAAATGGCAAGCATCTGGCTCGACGGTTCTAAAGAAGAAAACTATTCTGCCTGGAAAGAGGCATCTCCTTTAGAACACCTTTCACAGGATGATCCTCCTATTCTATTCATTAACAGCGCTCAACCACGCTTTCATGCTGGAAGAGATGATATGATATTTTTTTATAAGAACAATGAAATCTATAGCGAGCAACATACCTTACCAGAAACACCTCATTCATTTTGGTTGGTACAGCCTTGGTTTGAAACAACCTTGAACTATACAACAACCTTTTTGAATGAGGTGTTTGATAAAAAAAACTAATTCCTAATTACTGTTCAAACTCAAATGCTCCTATATCTGGTGCAGTTCCGTTAAACGGAAGTCCTACATCTACTCCTGCATCTATCAAATCACTAGAACTAGTAAGTCTTAAGAAATCGACGACGGGTAAATCGCCATTAGCTTGTCTTGCAGATAGCATTAAGCTAACATTCAGACTTCTGAAGTCAGAACTATTTGTAACACGTCCATCTTGAAAACCATTATTAGTTATATCAGTTTGAGTAGCATTAAAACTATCGCTTTCGCTTCCGTCAAATGAAAGCGAGTTCTTTACTATTAAGGATGCAGCTGGGTTTGTATTGCTGAAGCTGTAGTTTCTCTTATTATCATAAGATGATCCATTGTAGATTACCACATCACCTCTATTACTATTGTGATCAAAACCATCTTCAGTATTTCCTACGGCTACACAGTTATTATAAATCGCATTATGAATTAAGTCCTTGTTATCACTACCACCAGTTTTGAATCCATTACCGTCACCAGCTCCAACTGAACCGTCACGCAACACTCCATTTCTTATAGCCCAACAATCCTCATGTGTAGTAGTTATGTTCGTAGTATTACGTAAATAACCATCCCATCCATCATCAAGATTTTGCCAAGCTCTACATCCTTTAAATCTATTACCAGATCCTGCATCTAGCTTACAAGCAAATCCATCTGCGTTTTCTAGTGTAGAATCTGCATTGAAGAACGAGTCACAATTTAAAATAAAATTATTACTGCCTCCACTATCAATTTGCAAACCAGTATCTGCATTTTCACTGAAAGTAGAGAATTCTACTGTATTGTTATTTCCAGCTATATGCATACCGTTGTCCCCAGCTCCAAAGACATCAATACCTTTTATATGCCAGAAATCACCATTCAAATCAATACCTCTATTAGATGAATCCTCACCCATTGCAGAAAAATCAAATCTAGGTCTCTCTGTGTCATCAGGAAATGCCTGAAATTTAATAAGTGAACCACTTGTTCCACTAGCATTCATTTCTAAGGTTGAAACGAAAGCATAAGTTCCACCTCTAACAAATATCTCTTCACCTGCTGTTGCATTTGCAATCGCATCAATAATCTCTTGTGAATTGGAAACTACAGTACCGTTAATCGTTTGGGTTACTCCAGAAATTGAAAATGTTTTACTACCAGAAACATTAGATCCATCTTGTGCCGTTACAGTTACCGTTACGGTTCCATTGGTAACTGGTTGAAGTACACCATTCTCAGTTATAGTAGCTACTTGGGTGTCTGAACTACTCCAAGAAACCATTTGGTTTGTGGTATTATTTGGCACGAAACCTACTACTAATTGATTATTGGTTCC